>NZ_JBFHFD010000072.1:0-20170 GCF_041583735.1 Novipirellula sp. | reverse complement strand
TCGGCCGAGATCGCGATGTTGACACGGCTGCGTGTGTCCGCGTCCGGAAGAGTCGCAGTCAGCCAGGTCGACAACTCTAACGCATGCGGCGCGCCTCCGAACGGCTCGATAGGCACGCCAGAAATCCCCTTCATCATCAGGCACTGATCCAGGATCGGACGCAGTGATTCGATCGCCGGCGGCGGCGAATCGCGGTACGCCTCTGGACTTTTGGGCCAGAACTCGTCCATGATGACGCCGTGCGGCATATACATGAACCCGAGGCGTACCGGCGGCTTGGCGACACTGCCACCGGCGGCCCAGCTCGGTGAATTCCAGCCCAGGGAATCCATCAGCGGTAACGCGAGCGAAACGCCGGCGCCTTTTAGCAACGTGCGACGATCGACACGAGGACGGTTGTCAGTGCGATTCATCCTTTGACTTTCCGGTGCGTAAACAAGTAACTGGTGATAACCTCAGTGATTATCGTCCGCATGCGGTAATCGTCCGGGGCAATTTTGATCATTAGCTGGTCGATCACGACTTCATCATAACCTTCCAGCTGTCGCCCCAGTGCGTAGGCCATCAACCTTTCGGTCAGATTTCGAGCCAGGTCGGTCTTTCGCTTGGCCAGCAGACCCTTCAGCTCCGCTGGCGTGGAGAAGCTTTCTCCACTGGGAAGCTTCCCGGCCGAGTCGATCGCGACGCCCGAGTCATCCTTATCACGCCAGCGGCCGATAGCGTCGAAATTCTCCAAACCGAAGCCAATCGGGTCGAAAACCTTGTGACAATTGGCGCAAGTGGGTTCGGACTGGTGTAACTGCGTCCGCTGACGCAGCGTCAAACCCTCCATGCTTTTTTGCGGCTGATCTTCGAGTTCGGGGACGTCCGGCGGAGGCGGCGGGACGCGTTCTCCCAGCACCTGCTCGAGGACCCAAACACCGCGCCGAACGGGGCTGGTCCGGTTTGGCATCGACGTGGTCGCCAGGGTGGCCGGCATGCCGAGGATGCCGCCCCGGTTGGGGTTCGACAGCGTGACCCGCCGCATCGCGGAACCTTGAACGGATTGCTCAAGCCCGTACAACTCGGCGAGCGGCTCATTCAGGAAGGTGTAGTCGCTGTCCACGAACCGCAACACGCTCTGGTTCTCGCGCACGATGCTCTGGAAAAACAGACGTGCTTCTTCCAGCATCGCCGTGCGTAAAGCGGCGGTCATTTGTGGGAAAACGTCTGGATCAAACGACTGGCTCTGGAGCCCACTTACGCCCAGCCACTGGGCGCCGAAGCCGTCGAACAGGGCCCGCGATCGGTCGTGCGAGAGCAGCCGCTCCACCTGGGCACGAAGCACTTCGGGATCGTGGAGTTTGCCTTGGTCCGCGAGTGCCGACAATTCGGCGTCGGGCGGCGCCGACCACAATAGATAGGAAAGACGAGCGGCCAACTGATAGTCGTCCAGCGGCACGATCGCGTCCTTCGAGTCGACTTCCTCGGCTGGCGTGATGAAGAGGAACTGCGGAGAAACGAGAACCGCCTTCCACATCAGCCCCAACGACGCGGTGTAACCAAGCTTGTTCTCACGGCCAAGGTCGAAGACGCTTACCAAGACATCCAACTCTGCCTCGCTGGGAGGCCGACGGTAAGCATCGCGAGCCAGGGAACGTGCGACTTGACGGGCCGCCACGCGAAAATCGGCGGCCTTGGGAGGCGTGTCTCCGAACAGGCGTTTCTGTACTTCGCTGGGCGGCTGGCCATCCGGCGCCACGACTTGCTCGACGACTTTATTGGCGATGTCGAGAAACAACTCCGACTGCAGCGGTGAGATCGAGTTGAGATACCCCTCCCCGACGACCTCTTCGGGAAGGCTGTCAGCGACCGCAGGGATCACGCCGTACAAGTCGCGCAGCGTGTTGCCGAACTCCACCTTGCTCAGACGACGGATCACGAAAGCGCCCGGGTCGCGCGGGGCCATGTACTTGAGCTTGCCGATCCACGTGATGAATTGGCGGCGTTCTTCATCGCTCGGGATCTCGTCCGCATAGTCGGGCGGCATGTCATGCACTTTGACGTTCGCGACCGCCTTCTTCCAATGCAGCGACGAGGACGCGCCGCCGGGACTCTTCAGCGCCGCCTGAAGATTGATGCCCGCCTCGGGTCGGGGTCCGTGGCAACTGATGCAGTACTTATTGACGAAGGGCCCGACCTTTGTTTTGAATGTCTTCTCGGCGTCGGCCCGGAGCACCGCCGGGTCCGCGCTACCATCATCGGTCTCCGCCACACAGGGCGAAACGAAAGACAAGACGAACGCAAAGCCCATCGCGGCGACCATCGTAGGAACAACCTGGACGACGCGCAACGCCTGCACGCCAGCCGTCCAACGGCGACCCAAGGGAACCGCCGCCGCTGCATTGGCTACTACGGTGCGATCGGTCGATCCAGTGGTGTCGCGGATACGTGTCGGGGTAAACACAATCATGAAGGAGCCGTTTGTTAGATTGCACGGGACATAACACGGGATCGGGCCAGCGTATTGTGCGTTCCGCGTGACCTTTCCCATGATCGGTGGGATCCACGAGCAAATCAAGGCAGCAAGTGATCGCCACGGGGAACGTGGGATATTTGTCACGACCATCGGAGGGCGACTAGATTATAATATATAGAGTTCCGAACCGTTTTTCGACATCCATTGAAGAGTTTCAGTGCAATGCTTGTAGAAGGATTGAAAGCCGGATAACATTCCCTCGATACTCACTCGAAAGCCGAGCGTTGAGAGACACGTTTCCGATTGGATCGCCCGGTCGATGAAATTGGAGCGTGCAAGAAAGAACGTCGGCGTCGGCCACCAAAGCACCGAATCAACCATCCTACTCTCCGTCGATCGATTCGCTTGGCTGAACACCGAACACAAGACCTGACCCCGGCGAAGCCGCCCCCACCGTGAGCAAAGTCATGTAAGAGCCAGGTGTAAGCGAGATAGTTCGAGTAATCCGACCGCGATTCCAATTTCAGAAACTTCAAGTCAGGACCTCCAGACACGATCACTCGAGGAGAGAATGAAGAAATCAACCCTTGTAAATCCGGTGACAGTGGTGCCGCCGTTGCGTTCGCGCACTATGAAGAATGACGAACCCTACGTTCGGCGTCCAGATATCGAAGATTTACTTCAGAGGCTGTTGTCGACTGATATAGAAGAGGTCGCTAGACGAGCATCGATCTTTGATCAAGATGACCCGGAATACCTGCCACCAGAGGTGCTCGTTCATTATCTGAGGCGTTTAAAAAATGAAGACGGCTCAGAAGCATACCGCCAAATTTTCATGAGCGTGCGACAGCATTTTTTGCAAAGGCTTAAGGTCAATAGGTGGCATGACTCAGGTGGGCGGGTAATTGAAGATCGCTTTCAAGCTGAAGTCAGAGACAGGGTCATGGATCGGGCGATGGAGATCCTTTGCGGCGACCGCATGGAGTACGACAGTCGCCTCGACTACTACGAAGTCAACTTTAACGGGGCAGTTGCCCGGGCGCGTTCAACTGCCAAACGTGATCTTTGCGAGCAGGAAAAGACTGAGAACTCCCGGTCACTTGACGCAGCAATGAATTCTGATGACGCAGCTGAGGTAGACGCTGCACTCCGCTCGCTTCAGGGCGAATCTGAGAATTTTTCTGACGTGATCTACCGATCCGAGGTGCTTTCCGCGATTAACTCTCTGCCAATAGAGGAAAGGGAGGTAATGCTCATGCTCGTTGAGGGATACAAGATTAAAGAAATCGCAGAAAAAGTCGGGTGCACGCCGAAGACTGCTTCAGAGCGAAGAAATCGAGCTCGAGCGAAACTAGCAGCTGAATTGAATGTGGAGACCAAGTCATGAACAGGCGTCAACAGAAAGAAAAGATACTCGATGAGTTCGCAGCTGAGCATTCTCACGATCAACAAACACTCGATCGCTACATCAATTTGTACCCGGAAGCGCGACTTGAGTTACTTGAACTTGCATCTGAAATTCGATTGGTCACAGATGAATCACGATTCGCCACAAGCCCCATACCTGATCCGGGAGGAGATGAGGCGTGGACGGTGTTCTCGTCCGCGAACACTGAGTCACTGGGTAGGACGAATCCGTTTAGTCAGCTCAGAGGAAAGCGATTTGCTGAGATCAGCGAGAAACTCGGGGTCTCGCGTGGATTCATGATTGGAATCCGTGATCGGCGTGTACGTGAGGATTCAATTCCGGAACGGTTTCTAAGTGCTGCGTCGCAGATTATGGAAGTTGCGCTGGAAGAGTTACGCCAATACTTGCGTGAAGAACCAGGTGTGCTCGCCACAGCAGAGTTCAAGGCTGATAAGAAGCCGATGGTTACTGAGCAAGTCACCTTCAGGCAATTGATCGACGATACAGAGATGACCGAAGAACAACGTTGCACTGCATTGGGGTACCTTGAAGATGTCCGATCGGATTGAAATTAGCCGCCAACGTGCGGGGGAGCTTCACCAGCAGGCGCTCATCCGAGGAAAGAGTCCGCTAGACTTCTATGCTTTTGCAAAAGCCGAGGCGGAACGACGCGGTATCGAAGTCAGCCGAGTACCCATCGGGGATGCTCGACTATGCGGTGGAAGAGCGTTGTTCGACCCTGACGCGTGGGCGATCCTTCATGAAGATACAGGGAAACCGTTCTCAGATGCGTTCTTGATTGCCCACGAAATCGGGCACGTCGAGTTTGGAGGCGAGCAGGATGAGTACATTGCGACCGAAGTTGATACAGATCGTGCTTCGGGTTCGACAGGTGTGGAAACCGATCGCGTTGTGGACTACAGCCGCCAGCAACGGCGCGAAGTTCAGATGGATTTGTTCGCGCGTGAGTTCTTGCTGCCTCGGCATTGGATGCGAACTCTACACCTAAACGAAGGGAAGACTGCAAGCGAAATCGTCCAATCGCTGAAAGCTCCGAGAAGTGTTGTGCTTCAGCAGTTACTGGATGCCGTATTGCTGCCGGTCGTTGAGATAGAGGCGTCTGACACGGTTAAGTCGCCAGTCAAGTTTAACGATCAGCAGCTTGAAGCAATGCGCTATCCAGGGGAAACCGCCCTGCTGCTGAAAGCAGGACCAGGCACTGGAAAGACTCGTACTCTGATCGGTCGAATCGAGCATCTTCTGGCACAGGGTGAATCACCTGAGGGCATACTCGTGCTGACCTTCTCGAACAAGGCAGCTGGTGAAATTGCTGAGCGGCTTGCGGTCGCCAATCCTGATGCCGCTGCAACTGTTTGGGTTGGTACGTTTCATTCGTTCGGACTTGATTTGCTTCGTCGTTTTCACGAGCGACTGGGGCTGCCTGCAGATCCTAGACTTCTTTCAACGGCAGAAGCTGTCGCGATGATTGAGGAGTTCTATCCGGGCTTGAAATTGAGCCAACTGAGAAACCTTCAATATCCGAGCGGCCCAATCACCACGGCATTGAAATCCATTTCTAGGGCCAATGACGAAGTGGTTGATGCACAGCGTTACAGTGAGCTGTCTGAAAAGATGCTGGCTTCTGCGGTGGAGGATGGTGAAGTCTTAAGGGCCCAGCAGTGCGTTGATGTATCGAAAATCTATTCAGCCTACGAGCAAAGGAAACGTGATCAAGGGCTTCTGGATTTCGGAGACTTGGTGTCAATGCCGGTTCGCCTTTGCGAGGATGACAAGGAAGTTCGCGATTATTTGAATGGCCTTTATCAACACGTGCTGGTTGACGAATTTCAGGACGTAAACAGAGCAAGTGTTCGGATTTTGAAGTCTATTTGTCCAACCGGCAAAAACCTCTGGGTTGTCGGAGACGCACGCCAGTCGATTTACCGTTTCCGCGGAGCGTCTTCGTACAATCTCCAGCGATTCTGCGAGAAAGATTTCCCAGGCGGGAAAATCAAACACTTGACCTTGAATTATCGTAGCGTCCCGGAGATTAACGCCGTAGTGGACAACTTCGCGGCCAAGATGGGCGATTCGGTCGGAGGCGATCAACGAACGGAATCCGATCGCGATTCGGTCGGCCTGCATCCAGAGATTCGCGCGGTTGAAAGAAAGGCCGACGAAGCTGACACCATTGCAGATGCAATCGGCGAAATGCAAAAGAAAGGCTACGCATTCCGAGATCAGGCATTGATTTGCAAAGGGAATGCTCGCCTTGCTGAATTGGCTGGCGAGTTGGAGCATCGGGGTATTCCCGTACTTTTTCTCGGCAATTTGTTTGAGCGGGATGAAGTCAGAGACCTTCTATCGTTGGTCTCTTTGTTGACAGATGGGCGTGCGATGGGGTTGCTGCGTCTAGCGGCGATGGATGAATTTGCCATGTCTGTCAAAGACGTGTCCACTATTATCGACACGCTTCGTGAGAAGGAAGCAAGACCGATGGATTGGGTCAAGAACGATTGGTTTTCGAACATTTCTGAAAACGCTAGGTCATCGTTGGATGATCTTCGAAAAATCGTTCGTTCCTGCCACCCACGGACCAAACCGTGGGAGTTACTAGCGGAGTTCATATTCGACCGGACTCGTCTAGCCGCCAATCTTGCTACAGACGGCGATATCAGGTCCCGGTCGAAGGCGATAGCGATTTGGCAGTTCATGAATTTCGCAAGAGCGATACGGCCAAACGAACAGATCCCTGCAATGCAGCTTCTGGATCAGGTACGGCAGCTTGTTCTACACAGCGATGATCGTGAACTCAGGCAACTTCCCAAAGCGGCTGATGGTATCGACGCTGTTCGCTTGATGACGATGCATGGCAGCAAAGGTCTTGAGTCGCCTGTTGTGCACGTTGCGGGCCTGACGTCGGCAAGCATTCCGATATCTGGCAAAAAGCAGTTGTCCAGGTCGGTCACACCTCCGAATGGCATGATCGACGGAACAGACTTAAGCGGGTATGAAGCCGTAAGCCAAGGGTTGGAAGAGGAACAGGAGTGCCTGTTCTTTGTTTCGTTGTCGCGTGCAATGGACCGGCTATTTCTATACCGCTACACGAAGCAATCTGACGGACGCAAGCAATCCGGATCGAAGTTTCTAAAAATCCTTGGGCCATCTGTGGAGGAAATCAAAGTCGCACCGGCGTTCAACCAGAATCGAGAAGCGAGTCAGGAAGCCACCAAAGTTCTTGTCCAAAAACCATTCACCCTGACTGACTACCAAGTTGCTCTTTACCAGAAATGTCCTGCAAGGTTTCTCTACGCCCATGTTCTACAAAGTGGAGGTAAACGCACTGAAACTGCGTATATGAGTTTGCATGACGCCGTTCAGGAAGTGGTCGATACCGTCTTGAGTGGGGATGGCGGCATCGTCACCTTGGCCGAGGCAGAAAAGATGCTCGATCAAGCGTTGAAAGATCGAGGTTTCGGGACCGACGAAGCTGCAGCAGAGTATCGAAGTATCGCCGGAGAGTTGGTTCGCAGTCTGTTCGTCCAATCATCTGGCTCTGATTCTCTTCCGACAAAAACGCATGCGGTCAAGATTACTGGTGGCACCGTTACCGTAACGCCAGATCAGGTGGTCCGTGAAGAAAGCGGTGATGTGGTGTTTCGACGTGTTCGTACCGGACATGCGGGGTCTAAAACGGACCTGTCTTTGGAGTCAACATTACTGCAAGTGTCTGCGGATTCTGCGGCGAGTAGTGCCGAGCTGGTGCACCTCGGGGACCAAGACAAGATCCCAATTAAGATGTCCGATCAACAGATCAGTAATCGGATGAAAAAACTGGATGCCATTGGAGCAAGTATCGTCGGTGGACACTTTCCAACCGACGCTGATGAGAACTGCCCGCACTGCGCTGCTTACTTCATTTGCGGGAAATTGCCCGCTGGAAAGATTACCAGAAAAATACCAAGCTGACTTACCGGTTTTTCTCCGCTCACGCGATTAACTCTCCAGACAAAGACAAACGGTCTTTGAAAACAATTGGAGATTTCAAATGAGTGAAAGAAACAGGCCCAAGCGGGGCCACAGAGTGCTGGTCGCAAACGACCAACTGGAGTTCAAGCCTTACCAGATTGATGATCCGGTTCCGTTGGGACGGCAGATTCTTGAGGCGTCTGGTTATGACTCGGACGGAGACGCGAGTCTCGCTCTTATTCTTGAGAGTGGAGACTTCGAAGACGTTCGGCTGGACGAGAAGGTTGACCTTCGAAAGCGAGGAGCGGAACGCTTTATTGCGTTTAAAACCGACAGAAGCTATCGATTCGAGGTCGAAGGCGACCAGCAGCACTGGGGTATGCCATGTATTAGTGGCCAAGTACTGCGTCAGCTTGCTAAGGCAGGCGAAGACGAGGTGGTCTATCTGGAAATTCGCGGGGGACAGGATCGATTGATTGACCCAACGGATCTGGTGGATCTGAACGAACCGGGGGTTGAACGCTTTTTCAAAGCTCCCAAGCCAGATCCAAGCGTGAAGATTATCGTCAACACGCGAGAGAAGACTGTTCCGTCGAAAGACGTGACTTTCGATCAGATTGTGCAACTGGCGTACCCTGGAAATCACGGCGAGAACGAAGAGTTCACCGTGACCTTCGACGGTGCGTTGTCATGTCCAAACGACGGCAATCTTGGTGCCGGTGGAACTATTCAGGTCAAACAAGGAACGATTTTTCATGTCAAACGAACTATTCGATCGTAGTGCCGACCTGAAACGCCTGCGTGAGGAGGGATACTGCGTCGAAGAATGCGGAGGATTTCTTCTCATGCGGGACGTTCCGTATGTTGGCAGTGACGGTAAGGTCCGTCACGGAACGCTGGTATCCGAGCTGACTATCTCCGGAAACCAAACACGCAAACCGGGGAGCCACCAAGTGCATTTCGTTGGGGATGCACCGTGTGACTCCGAAGGCAAAACGTTGAACATCAACGTGAGGGCGGCAAACACCAAGTTGCCAAACGGAATGGTGGCTACCCATTCATTCTCAAGTAAGCCAAAAGAGGGCTACACCGATTACCACGAGAAGATGACAGCCTACGCAAACATTCTTGCTGGGCCAGCATCTGTGGTTCGGCCTGGAATCTCTCCTAAGTCACTTCGAGTCCCTGCCGAAGACGCTGATACCGTGTTCAACTACATTGAGAATGCATCAGACCGGGTCGGCATCGGTGAATTGGCGAGGAAGCTATCGACTGAGAGAATTGCGATCGTAGGTTTGGGAGGGACAGGGTCGTATGTCCTAGATGCCGTTGTGAAGACTCTTGTGCCGGAGATTCATCTGTTCGATGACGATGTATTTCTTCAACACAATGCGTTTCGCGCTCCAGGAGCCGCATCGCTTGAGCAACTCCGTGAGGTACTACCGAAGGTCGAGTATTTCAAGAGGTTGTATTCACCAATGCGTCGAGGGATCATTCCTCACAAGGTGGCCTTGGATGCATCCAATGTGAGTTTACTTGACGGTGTGACTTTTGCTTTTCTGTGCATGGACGCTGGTCCGGCTAAGAAAGCCGTTGTTGAGAAACTCGAATCGATGGACTCGTCGTTTATCGACGTTGGGATGGGGATTGAACTTGAAGACGAATCCTTGAGTGGCGTTCTCCGGGTAACTGCTAGCACGCCTCAAATGAGAGATCACGTCCATAAGGGTGGAGTATCATTCAAGTCAGCGGTTGGAGCTGATCTTTACGATGCGAACATTCAGGTCGCTGAGCTGAATGCGTTAAACGCGATGCTTGCGATCGTGAAATGGAAACAAATTCTCGGGTTCTATTGCGACCAGAACGGTGACGTGTATTCAACCTACACGATTGACACCAACAAGATTGCGAACGGGTTTGCCGGATCATGAAGTTCTTGAGTCTTGAGCACAAGTTTGTCGTGCATTTTCCGGAGCAACTCGATCCAGGAGTTCTCTATATCTCGATTGACTTTAAGAGCGTGTCTCACCTTTGCTGTTGTGGCTGCGGCGAGGAAGTCGTTACTCCACTTAGCCCGGCTGATTGGCGAATCACCTACGACGGAAAGAGCGTGTCGCTCAATCCGTCTGTGGGTAATTGGAACTTACCGTGCCGCTCGCACTACTTTATTACCAACAACCGGGTGAGAGTTGCTGGTCAATGGACAGACGAGCAAGTGGCAGCAGGCAAACTCCAAGATCGCCGCGCAACCGAGAGGCAATTCGGGAAACCCGTTCAATTACCTAGGAATGATGAGGTCATCCCAGAAACAAAGTCATGGTTCTCGAGGATTCTAGGTTTTCTACTTCGACGCTAATCAGTAACCTCAGCTTGTTCCGAATAGGTACTGGTTCACTGTTGTGTTTTGCGATATTTGTCACTTTTGGCGTACTTCGTAGCCTAAGACTGCCTGTCAAGGCGGCTTCGCCGGGGTCAGGTCTTGTGTTCGGTGTTCAGTCAACCCAATCGATCGACGGAAAGTAGGATGGTCTGTTTCGGTACTCCGGTGGACGACGCCTGTTTGGCACTTCGCTAACTCGCAGAGGGGGTGGACATCGCGTTGGTCACCTGCTCCGAGCAATCCTGTTGAATTGCCTAGTGGATTGAGTTGCTTGCCAGGGCCATAGTGTAGCTGCGGTGCTTCTCAAGATCAAGCTGTTGTTCCCGTTGACAGAATTATGAAATTGATGGGACGTCGATTTTGCTACCGGCGTAGCAGAACTCGCCAACGGCTTGTTGATTTTATTGAGCCGCGACGCGTCAGCGGCCGGGTCCGGCGCATTACCCGAGGCCTCACGGCCAACGGCTCATTGATGCGATCCGCATTTCATTTAAATCAACAAGCCGTCAAGAGTTTCGTTGAATCGCCGAACAGGTCAAAACTCTCACGCGAGTTCGCCTACGTCGGTAATGGGTCCGATACCACTGAACAGTGACACCGGAGGCCGACGCCACTCATTTCCAGAATTTGGCGCAGGCTTTCCGTGTATACAGGCTCCTTGTGGGTAGACCGAAAAAACTGGAAGGAACCCAACATGTCCAAACGTGTGTCCCATAGTCTGCTCGATCCGCTCGTCGGGCCGGCTTTGACTGCTCTTTACCCGCATTTGCATATCCCACGTCGGTTTCCACCCGAAGGGATCGTTGCGATCGGTCACCTGTCGGCGATTGCCGGGGCGATTGGGCTTGCCCTTTCGACGACGTGTTGGTGGGGCGGATTGTTGGCGGCAGCCGGGATCGCCGGCAACCATTTGGCAGACTGTGTTGATGGTCGACATGCTCGTGCGACAGGGCAATGCCGTAACGGCGGTGAATTACTCGACCACTTTACCGATCCGCTCTCGTTCACCTACTGGTTGGTCGGATTGGCTGTTGCCTGCGGCCGTCTGGATGTTGGACTGGTCGCTGTAATTGTGCTGATGGCGATGGCGGTGCTAACCAACTTGCGAGCCAAGCTGACCGGCGAGTTTACGCTCGCCGCGTTCGGGCCAACCGAATTCAAGGCCCTGCTGAGCGTCTTTGCTCTTGCTCTTACAACCCTGTCCCTATTTGCGCCTGGTGTAACGCTCACGACTTGCCTAGTCGGCCTGGGTGCTCTAACAACACTCGGACTGATTCTGCTGCCGATCCAGTTGATTCAATCGGTTCGCGAAGTCAATCGCTGCGGTAATCAACCCGATACCAGTGAGTGGGAAACGGCACGCTCAAGCTAATCAAGCCATTCATAACGCAAGGCCGATGCGAATAGCGACGCAAGAATTCTCGCTGGACGCCACCGCTGGTTCCCAAGACTCCCGCCTGTTGACCGCATAAAGACGACGCAGGAGCCTCGAAAGCAGTGCGTCTCAAAGCCATGAGCCTTGGAACGAGCGTTTTTTGCTGGCGGTTACCGAGAAGAGTCAAAAAATCCGTGACCTTTCCACATGTTTCGGTACCAAGTCTCTAGATCCCGCGAATTTCTGTAACAATAGGGGGATGTGGAGCAATCTTCGATGGCCGATGAACCAAATGAAAACCTAGCTGAAACAACGGCATTGCCCGCAGAGAATGCTGCTGGCGAGTCCCAGGCAATTCGTGTCGTCGAAGTGCTTGACGAGTATCTTGCCAGTCTGAAAGAAGGTGAAAAACCGGATCGTACGGCATTGTTGGCGAAACATCCGGAGTTGGCGTCGCAGCTCGAAGCGTGTCTGGCGGGACTGGATTTCATTCACGCCTCTTCGGACCGTGGTTCGACTCCCAAACGGCTCGGCGATTTCGAAATCATTCGCGAAGTCGGCCGTGGCGGGATGGGGGCGGTGTACGAGGCACGGCAGATTTCGCTCGGACGGCATGTGGCACTGAAAATCCTGCGGTTCGGAGGAGTGAGTGATCTCGATGCAGTCAATCGGTTTCAACGCGAGGCAGAGACGGTCGCCAGTCTGCATCATACGAACATCGTTCCCATCTTCGCCGTCGGCAATCACGAAGGCGTGAATTACTACGCGATGCAGTTCATTGAGGGACAAAGTCTGGACCAGATCTTGAAGGACTCTCAGCAGCGAACCCAATCGATCTCGGCGGACACCGTGGCACAGTGGGGCTTGCAAGCCGCCGAGGCTCTGGCTCACGCGCATGCCCGCGGCGTCATTCATCGTGACGTCAAGCCGTCAAACTTGATCCTTGATAACGAGGGACGCATCTGGCTTACCGATTTCGGATTAGCCAAACGACTTGATGATGTCACGCTCAGCATGACTGGCGCATTGCTGGGGACACCGCGATACATGAGTCCCGAACAAGCGTCGGCGGCACACAATCAAGTCGATCATCGAACCGACGTTTATTCGCTCGGCGCAACGCTGTACGAATTGGCCACCGGCAAACCTGTATTCTCGGGAACATCACCGCATGATGTGATCCGCCAAATCATCACTGCCGAACCGTCCTCCGCTCGCTTGATTTGCCAAAACCTTCCGCGTGATCTCGATACAATCTTGATGAAGTGTCTTTCCAAAGATGCTTCGAGACGCTACGACTCGGCGAGAAAATTAGCAGATGATTTGCGCGCCTTTGCCGAGGGTCGCCCGATCTCGGCGCGGCGAGCAAGTTTTGTGGAACGTTCCGCAAGATGGCTGAAACGACAAAAGTCGACGGTGGGACTCGCGGTTTCGGTCGTTGCCGCAACCGTCGCCATGATCTTGCTTGGTGTCACGACAACCTATGCTTGGCATCGGTCACGCTTGACCGCGGTGCTGCTGCGCACCGATCATCCGCCCTTGGTGGTTGAAATGAAACAAGCCGGCAAGCTTGCCGCCCCACCCTTGACCGTACCGAATCAAACTCCGTTGGAAATTTCGGCGGGCGAGTACCAAGTCCACGTCGCTGCGGATCAACGGCTTAGCGAAACCTTTGACGTCCAGCTTAAGCCGCAGACACCGCTCGAGCAGAAGCTCGATCTGGAAGACCAAATGCTGTGGACGGACATGAAGATTGATCGCACGTTTCAGCTCGCGCACTTTCGCGGGTTAGGCTTCCAGCCTGCTGAGCAGTCGAAAAACCGATCGGTGACAGCGGGGCAGCCCATCATGCATGCCGAAGTCATCACGATGGATGATTCGGGCATCCGGCGGCGAAACCATCCCGACGCCGTGGGTCAGTGGGAATTGAAACTGGCGGAACCGAGCGAAGAATTGCTCAAAAATCAACGAATCATCTGGCCCTGGAATCATGCTCCAGGACGCAGCTACGATCGGGGTCTGGGTCGGTTTGACGCGCGACCCTGGGTCGTCACCTCGGACACGGAAAACTCACCGCTGCTGCTGGCGGCTCGTCACCAGGCCTGGATCATCGCGGTCGAAGCGGAAACCGGAAAACCACTCTGGTTCGCTCGCCGCGGTGGCGCGATGCAGGAAGTACCGAACGCTCACTACCACGAACCTGCGGGGGCGATCCTCTATCAACCCGAGTTTGTTCCGGACCATAACAACGACGGCGTGGCGGATGTTCTAGCCAGTTGGATCGATCGGTTTGACCGCAATCAACCAACCCGGCGTGTTGTCGAATTGCTTTCCGGGGCCAACGGTGAAACGATTTGGCAGTACGACATTCCGGCTGCTTACTTCGATTTACCAGCCGGCGAAGAGGTGCCGGTGGATTTGAGTTGGTTCTACAGCGCCAGCGGTGGATACAGCAGCGGTGGCAGTGGCGATTTCATTCATGGTGATTCCCTCACGTTTCACACGCGTCGTTCCGGTCTGCTGCAGCGCACCGGTGACCATGCCTATCTGCCGACAAGCCCCCACTGGGCCGGTTCGACCGATCGATCCGTCAAGCTGGTTGCTGGAAAGCAATTCATCGATCTTGATTCACTCACAGGCAAACCCAAAGCGGATCCACAACCGCTTGCATCGCGTCCAGGATTGGAACCAAGCTTCGTTCATCTTGATGATGATGGCCACGTAGACGTGTTGCTAGTCGAACAACTGCCCGACAAACAACTAACGCCCGCGTCGCTGCCTACATTTCAGCAGATTGTTCAGCCCCAAACCCGTCTCGTTGCCTGGTCGTCAAACAAGCAAGCGATTCTTTGGGAACGGATCGTCGAAGCGAGTTGGCCGCATCAAGATAATTTGATGCTACCCGTTTCCGATTGGCCGCATGTGTCGGACATTGACGCAAATGGCATCGCGGATGTGTTGGTTCCTGATGGCAGCACCGAGAAAGTTCACAACTGGTCTTCACCGCCCTGGGGAAAATTGACGTTGATTGACGGAGCGACGGGCCACTCACGCTGGACGCGTCAGCTATTCAATCTGGATGAGCAACTTGACTGTTCGATCATTGGCCCCGATATCAACGACGATGGACACCGCGAAGTCTTTGTCGCAGCGTTCTGGCGAGACAGCCACGAACTATTCGTCGACTGTTTGTCGGGAACCAATGGCGAAACGTTGTGGCGGGCCGACGAGACTTTTGTAAAGCAGCGTGAAAACGATTTCCGCCTGGGGAATTTACAATGGGTTGACGGGCTTGGTGACGGATGGCCGCAGTTAGTCGTAACCATTGGCGGCGACGAAGGACGCGACGGCGACAGAGTTTATTTCTTGTCGGCTGGAACGGGACAGATCACTCATCAGGCAAGCGAAGTTTCACAGGTCGAAGCGGCTGATTTCAATGGCGACGGCGTGAGCGATCTTGCCTTGTTTCATCAAGCTGATTCGCGAAATTGGGACCGTGGTGGCACACTGCAAGCCGTTCGCGGCACCGGTCGCGATGCATGGCGTCGATTAAATGAAGTCCAAAGAATCGTGGGCGACTTGGACGGAGACGGTATTCGCGATTCGGTGCAAACGAGCACACAAGGTCAGTTGTTAGCTAGATCATCGGCGACGGGTACAGTCATTTGGGAGACGGACGTTGATCTATCAAGACAGACCTATCAAGTTTCCGCACCGACCACGTTTGATCCACAGCATGACGCGCTGTCGACGGTCCATGATCTCGATGGCGATGCCGTACCAGACATCCTGTTGGTTGGCCAGGATGGCTACTTTCGGGCGAAGAAATCTGGATTGGTCGCGGTCTCAGGAAGAACAGGAAGGTTGTTGTGGAAAAGTGATTTTGCGGTTCAAAAACAGAATGATTGCCAACTGCTGGATTGCCGAGACCTTGACGGCGATGGAGCGGTGGAAATCATCTTCGCAACCGATGCGGACTATGGTTTGCCTGCCGTCAATCTGTTTGCAGGCTCAGGTTACAACCCAACGCGTCTTTGGTTGTCGGTGATCGAAGGCAAAACCGGCAAAGTGCGATGGGCAAAACCCATCACGCAGGCACCGGCGAAGAACGGTGCGCAGCCACTTTTTGACCTGGACCGCAATTGGTTGGAAGCCGCGTATGCCGATCTGAATTCGGATGGTGTTTTGGATATTGTGTTCCCGCGACAAGCCGAACTCGATTCTCAGCAAGTCGCATTGGCGGCAATCAGTGGCAGCGATGGAGCCGAATTGTGGAAGTTTCCGCTTAACATCGAAAACGGCAATATGCAACGCGCTTTGGGCGATGCTTTGCCCGCGACGTTAGAGGATCTTGACGGTGACGATCGCCTTGAGGTCATTGCATTGGATCTAACGCATAGCTTGACAGTGCCAGGCAGTGGTCAAGTCGTTCGCCTCAGCGTTCTCGACGGCGCATCGGGCAAGACTCGATGGAACTGGGAAACCCCCGCCAGTCATTGGCATCACGAAGTCAAAAGCGATCCCAACCGAGCGAAGAACCGCTTGCGTGTCGTGACGCTTCCGCGATCGGATGGCACGCAGTGGATCGCACTCCTGCCCGTCGTCAGTGATTACGAACAGAAGCTGCACATCCTCGACGCATCGGGGAGACCCCTCGGCGAAAAAGTGGTGAAACAACACCTCATTCAGAATCCAGGTCGCTTGTGGGTGCTGGATAACAAATTGGTTTTGCAAACTCAATCGTCTGCATCCCTGCTAGTGCCGAATCGATTGGAAGAACCGGTTTGGACGCGACCTGATGTCAGCGAAATCGTTGGTATCCTGCCGGATTCGGAGTTGCCAGCAAGGATTCTGATCCGCAGTGGTTTTTCGATTCGCGGACTCGATATCCAGTCGGGCGATCCTCGCTGGATTGTCGCGGGACCGCATCCCCAATCAATTGGGATCCAAGGGGACTCGTTCCAACTATTGAACGCTCCGAGCACCGTCGCGCCGCCCCACGTGATGTACCAATACCGTAACCAAGTGCGGGTGCGGCGTGGCATCGATTTCGCAGATCAGGCGAAGGATTGGACATTGTTTGGCCGCCCCGCAGCGTCACTGCGTCCTGATCAGTATGACCGCCGTTTGTTGAGACCGTTGCCTTGGTTGCCACAAGGGATTGAGGCTCCAGAATTCCTGCGAATGCTAATGTGGTCGGCGTTGTGGGGCGTTTTGCTGATCATCATTCCGAGCGGCTATTTGGCATGGATGTTTGGTCGTCGCCAATTCGGTATCAAGACGCTCCTTTGGTTGCCGATCATCGCTGGGACCATGATGTTGGCGATCAAACTGCAGCCGAGTGGTGTTACCCATTATGACGTCAGTAATAAGTTCGGTATCGCATTGGCAACGGTTCCCGTGTTCGTGGCAATCGCTTTGTTCGTAAAGTGGATTCGCCATCGACGGCTTCGCCCTGTGCTGTTCTGGGGCGCCGCAGTGATTCTGATCGGTGCAATTGCGATGGGCGTGAATTTGTTTATGGTGGACCTCAACCGCGGCGGTGGCTTACAACCCGGCGAACGCTATGATTGGTCAGGTTGGTATTGGATGTATCCAGGCGTCACCTATGTGATGTGCTGGGCAACATTGGCGTGGATCATCGTTGCTTGGTGTGCCAAAGGCGTTTGGTGTCGAGTTCGTGGAGCGGTAAAGCCGCAACTCGTGATGGATGCAGCGAAAGATAATTGAGAAGACTTTGCCGATACGGAATTTAGCACGGCATCAACAAGAGACGTTTTCCGAGTTTTCATAACCCGACGCGTAAGCGAGAGACCGAGTCAAGATTGAGATTCCCTCGCTACGCTTCGGGTTATGAAAAATGCTTCACAGCGTTGCGTTTCGGCGCTATCCACGGTCCCCACGCTCAACCGGCACTAGCGTCGATGCGGCGAATGGAATTTCACTCAATCACTCCTTCCTACCTGCTTACTAAAATGCCTGACCCCGAGGACGATCAAAACGAGCAACTGATCCGCTACGAGCCTTGGTTGCGGTTCGTCGCTCGCCTTGAGATCGAAAGCCGTTTTCAGGCAAAATTTTCGGCATCCGACGCGGTCCAACAGACGATGCTCGAAGCGTGGAAGAACTGGGACCAATTTCGCGGTGAAGACGAACTGCAACGCCGCGGTTGGCTGCGTCAAATCCTCGCATTTCAGCTTGCCAAACTCGCTCGACATTATGCCGGCACCCAGAAACGGAACATCACGAACGAAGTTTCCATTGATGCATCTCTCGCACAATCGTCGATGCGGTTGGCAAACCTGCTGAACGCCAATCAATCGACACCCAGCGAAGTGGCAATGGAGAACGAACAAAGCTTGCAACTAGCCGCTGCGCTCGAAAAACTGCCCGACGACTACCGACAAGTCATTGTGCTCAGAAACATCGAAGACCTGTCGCATGAAGAAGTTGCTCGACGAATGAACCGCAGCGTCGGTGCAGTGAAGATGCTGTGGATGCGTTCGCTGGCGGCACTGCGTGAAGAACTGAAAACTCAAACGTGATGCTCAAAGCGAGTCAACTCTTGCGTTTCATCAACATCGGATACTGGCCGCCGAACATAAACGTACAATGGCAACCAACAGGAGTAACAGAGTTCTGCCAGCTTTTTTTTGACTGGTGATGCTGCGCATTGCCTGCAGCCAGGACGACACTCCACAGAGTTGTTGTAAAAGCTCGTGGGCTGCGACCGGCGGTTTCGTCGATTGAATGGCTGGACATCCCGCGATTCAACCGAAAACCTTGGTTGAAGCGGTTAAGTTGCTTGCGGCTTCATCGCCAAATAGATCGTTGCGAATTCCCACGTGCTGTCATAGACAGTATTTCGTGAAGTTTAGGAGATTTGCGGAGAGGATGCATCGTTCCGTCTTGTCAGCTTCCCTTACTCTATTGATCTCCTTTCCGAGCTACTTGATAATCGAGGGTACTGAATGTCGAACTCAGAAATATCGTCAATGGACGGACGCTTCTGCATGGCCATGTAGCCAAGTGCCCAACGAGGGGACGCTGATCTTTGATGCAAAGAAGCCGCTCGAACTTTCCGTCCAGGCGAACGTACTTCACTGTTTTGGTAGGCACTTTTTCGCGGGTAATCTCGGGGACGCAGCGTATGTCAATGATTCATCGAAAAACTGATTTCTTAGCCGCTCTTGTCGTCACCAGCTTGTTACTCTGCTGCGTTCTCCCGAGGCAAAACGACGTGCTACGAATCGGGTGTGAGGGTTCCCTTGCTGCTCGATTGGCCTGGCGTCAGTGATCCACAAGTTTCCCAGGCACTCATTAGTGCTGTGGATATTGCACCAACGGTGTTCGACGCGGATGGGATCGATACGCCGGAAATCGTGCAGGGCCGCTCGCTGCGCCCGGTTGTTAGCTCTTCGCCGTCAACTTCCTGGCGAGATACGCTCGTCAGCGAGTTTCATTTCCACGGCGCCGGATCGTTCTATCCCACACGAGCGATCACCGATGGTCGATACAAGTTGATACATCGGCTTCCCGGACGTGTTGGTAAACCGATCATCACGGTCGACGGCGATCCGTCCAGTCGCGAGTTGGCGGACAAGCTTCCCGCCGATCATCCGTCGCACCCTCTTTTCGAAAAGCTCGCCGATCCGCCGCAATGGGAAATGTTTGACCTGAGCGCCGATCCGTATGAACTTAACGATTTATTCGGAGAAGCGACGGTAGCCGAACACCAGCGACGATTGCAAAAATCACTCGAAGCGTGGCAAGCCGAAACCGACGATCCGTTTGTCGACCGAGCGTTTCGCAACGACGTTGCCAAACGATTCCAGCCCCAGTAAGAAAGGCGATCTATTGCCAATGTCGTGTTCGACCGCATTGTTCAGGCTGAACCCTGCTTCTGAACGATTGAGACCCGCATTCGCAGCTTGCCGCTGAAATTTCAGTGTCGGCTTTACCTTGCTGCATCATCCTGTTATTCAGCAGTGCTCGGTTGACGAGCCTGTTGATCGCAGCATCATTTTGGGGCGGACTCCGTATCGTTGCGAATTGCGCTGCAGTAAAATGACGGCGGCTAGAAATACCGTGGCGTTGCATGGAGTGAATTGTGATGCCGAGCGAAAAGTCAAACGATGCCACCAATGAATCCGCCCCAGCCCCGGAGCCGCCAGCCTCGGAGGCGCGGGCATCGGCGTTCCCGGTGGATGAAACGATCGGTGCAGACTTTCAAGTCGATGCAAGGATCGATTTAGCCATCCAAGCGGCTGAGTCGAAAGATCAGGGACGAGCACAACAACTCGGCGATTTCCGACTGCTGCGCGAGATTGGACGAGGTGGTATGGGCGTGGTGTTCGAGGCCGAGCAGGTTTCGCTGCATCGCCGTGTCGCCTTGAAAGTGCTGCGGTTTGCGTCGATTTCCGATGCGGAGGCGATCGATCGCTTTCGTCGCGAGGCCGAAACGGTCGCGCATCTGCATCACACCAACATCGTCCCAATCTTCTATGTTGGACTGGAACATGGCGTCAACTTCTACGCGATGGAGTTCATCCAAGGACAGAGTCTCGCCGATGTGCTCGC
>NZ_JBFHFD010000071.1:0-20224 GCF_041583735.1 Novipirellula sp. | reverse complement strand
GCATCGCCAAGCACCGAGGCTCGGCCCGAGGCGAGTCGCCAAGGCCGAAGCAGCGATTTCAGTACATAGGTGTGCTGGACGTTTCGCTTTGTCAGGAGCGAAAGGCATTTGGGCACGATGTCGTGCAAGTATTCTTCGCTATTGGGCCAGCGGTATCCGGCCGAGGCAAAGACAAGTCCTGCGGCCAGCGAGCCGCCTGAAACACTGGAGATGATCTTGACGCTGCTGAGCAAATCATGCCGCGCCAGTCGAGCGAGCACGCCAAGGTGAAACACTGTCGCACGGACGCCGCCTCCTGAAAATGCAAGTGCGATCTTCATCAAACCATTTTTGGGATCTAGGGCGGGACGAACGTAAACGGGAAATTGCGAAAAACTTGCGAAACCGTTTCGCGATTGGCAGTGAGATGACTCGCATTTTGTTGAGTCTGCTAGCCCACCGAAGCATAGCAACGGGCCAGATGCCAAATCCATATCAATCGCCCGGCGGTGAGCGGTCAATGCCATCTCGTTTGGGTCGCGCTCGCGGCACAAGTCGTCCGGTAATGGCGGGCAAAAACGTTCGGATTAGACTGGGCGGCTCGCGCCGCTCCGCTATAAAAACCACCCGTTTAGAGTCCACGTCGATGGCATTGGGTGAGCGGTGGTGGGGAGGCGGCAGCGGAGAAGAATGCGGCGAGGTTGTGGTGGCAACCGCCGGCCTGTTATGTCATAAGTCCGGCGAAGGAAGTTTTTCCCTGCGAAGCGGCCATCGTCATTTTCGAATTTAGCCCCTCCTGATCGATGGCTCACAATGCGGCTGTGTGGGTGAAAGACGCGATAGATGAGTCCGCTGAAAAAATCGTTAAATTTGGCTTAAGTCCCCTAACCGTCAAAGTCGATGATTCGACTAGGAGACAAACGGTAACGGCGGCTTGCCCCGTGGTTGACGCTGTCGCCGCCCCAAAAAGTTGAGCCTCTGTTGATTCGCCGGTGTGCGTGAAACTGAGGTTGTCCACGAGAGGAAAACTGGTCCTTTCGATCCACGTTCCGAGATGTAGCTGATGCCTGAATCGAAATTTCGCGTTGTTTCTGAGAATGGATCTTCCATGGCAAGACCCGCAAAACGAAAGTTGACACTCCACCATTCTGAAGAGCGCAAAGAACGCGAATTAGACCGCATCAGTGGCGTTGCCGCCCCCAAAACGGTGGACGTTTCGCTCAAGCAGATTGTGCCGCTTTTGATTGATGCCGAAAAATCGAACCGAACATGGCTTTCTGACTTTGCGGACGACACAGTTCGTATCGACGCGGACCTGTACGATGTGTTATTGGCATACCAACAGTACCGTCAGAGCGAAGCCGCCTAGTTTGGCACACAAAGGTCCGTGCCGCTGAATTGGCCGTTTGGGTTCAGTAAGCGGCGGTCGGTTTTGGGACGGAAATGGGAAACATCCGATCGCGTTGTCGCAGGGCGCGGTCGAGCGTGATCGAGAATCAGCCTGCGAATTACCTTTAACCGCTACCTATTAACGCTAACTCGCCCCATCAAGGATGATGAACCATGCGATCTATCGCTGTGATTAACCAAAAAGGTGGTGTTGGCAAAACGACCAGCTCCGTCAATCTTTCGTCAGCACTCGCGGCTCAAGGTCGTCGAGTTTGTTTGCTCGACCTCGACCCCCAAGCTCACGCTTCGCTGCACCTTGGTATTACCGCCGTTGATGGCGAAGCCAGTATGTACGAGGTGCTGTGCGGCGAAGCGACGATCGCGCAAGCACGTTGCTGGGTCAATGAAAATTTGTGCGTGATTCCATCAAACTTGGATCTTGCCGCTGCCGAATTGGAGCTTGCCAGCGAGGTGGGCCGCGAGATGATTCTTCGTGATAAGCTCGACGCTGATGACGAGCCGTTTGATTATTTCATCCTCGATTGCCCTCCAAGTCTCGGCGTATTGACCGTGAATGCATTGGTCGCAGTGAATGAGGTCTTTTTGCCACTGCAGCCACACTTCTTGGCGCTGCACGGGTTGAGCAAATTACTTCGCACGATTGAGGTGGTTTCGCGGCGACTGAACAGCGACTTGCGTCTTTCCGGCGTGATGCTTTGCATGTATGACTCGAATACTCGATTGGCTGCCGAAGTCAGCACCGATATTGACGAGTTTTTTGAAGCAAGCAAGGGAGCTCGCGAGTTTTATCGCAGTGCCAAGTTCTTTGATACTCGGATTCGCCGCAACATTCGATTGGCCGAGGCACCTAGTTTTGGCAAGTCGATTTTTGAGTATTCCGCCGAAAGCAATGGTGCGGTTGACTACCGGGCGCTTGCCGAGGAAGTGATCGCTCAAGAGAACACGTTTGTGCGGATGCCAGAGCAAGCTGCGGCGTAGCTCGTGGCTGTAACCCAGTCTGAGGGTCTTAGAGGGCGAACTTGTAGCCCGGAGCCTGGCACGCGAGTTTCAAGCCAAATTGGCTTGCTGCTCGGGGTAGCAAACTTAATTGCAATGGGCCGCGTCCGAGTCGGATGACGGTACCAATTGGCTTCATTCCTACATGGCTGAATGCTCGCGAGGATTTCTCGTTCGTCCAATCCATTGTGGTGACGAGTGTATTCGTATCAACCAGTTGATTTTCGATAATGTAGGACATCATGCAGCCGACAAATCGCTTTCCGCGGTGATCGGGATGTGTCCACGCGTTGAATAGAAATCCGGCACGTGGCGGCAGATCAACCGAGGTGCCCAGGTGGCGGGCACGCGAGAAATTCTCGTTGGCGTCGACTGATTCGATTGCGATCCACAGATACGAGACGACCTCATTCTCAGGTGTGGTGACCACGACCACGCGACGCTGGCTCGAAACGCTTCGCGGGCTGCCGATCTCGGCAGGAGCATTGCCTGTTTGGATCCGTTCGAAGAGTTCTGCCGCACCAGGGGAACGCAATGTGTAGCCGTCGGGTAAAGTCGGAGCGAGGAAATCGACTGCATCAAGATGTAGCAACCTTGTTGCATCGGCAATTTCGAACCGACGAGCAAGGGTGTAGGCAACACGGAGAATGAAGAGCGGTAGTTTCATTCGGGATTAAGCTCGGGGGATGAAGAGCAGTGTAGGAGAGCCATCTCGGCGCGGAGTCAACCGTCCCTTGAAACCTAGTTCTTCAACGCGGCGACTCGCTCGATGTGTTAACGCAGAACTTGCATTTGCCGTGGTCACATGGGTGGATTTTGACGATCTTGCGGAATTTTCGCAGCGAATCGGTACGACGTGTCGCGCCGATGAGACGGTCAAACGGTGAGCGACGCCTGGCGCCAGGGCACTTGCGGCACTTGCGGCGCAAAAAAAGAGCCTCCGGACTTTGGAAGGAGACCGGAGGCAGGAGTGCATTTAGTTTTTGCGGATTGGGAAAACCCGGTGTTATTTCTTTTCAACCACTTCGATGCTTTTGATAACAATCGGAGTCGTTGGAACATCTTGCATTAGCATGCCGGTAACTTTCGGGTTGGGCTTCGCTTGCGTTGGTGCTTTTCCGATGCGGTCAACAACCTCTTTTCCTTCGACGACACGCCCGAAGACGGCATATCCAAAGCCATCCTGCGAGTTTTCGCGGTTTAAGAAGTCATTGTTTGCCGTGTTCACAAAGAATTGGCTCGACGCGCTATGGGGTGCGCTCGTGCGTGCCATCGCGACGGTGTAGGTAAGGTTTTTCAGCCCGTTTCCGCCTTCGTTTCGCACCAGACGCGGTGCCTCTTTTTCCTGCATATCTGCGGTGAATCCACCCCCTTGGATCATGAAGCCATCGATGACCCGGTGAAAAATTGTGTTGGTGTAGTGGTCTTCTTTGACATACTTTAAGAAGTTATCCACGGTTTTGGGGGCCTTGGCCGCATCCAATTCAATGACAAAAGCGCCTTCGGTCGTATCGACCTTCACGTAGGTCGCTTTGGCGGGAGCTTGTGCACGAACCGCTGTGCTGGTGCCAAGAACCAAAGCGGGCAACGCCATCATCAAAGCCAGTCGAGAAACCATTCGTTTCCAATCCTTATTTGCGTAAGTTGAGTTGATATTGAAGCTACAGCTACGATTTAAGCGACCCAGCACGTTCGCGTAAAGTCCGGAGCTCGCAAACGGTCGGAATCTTCCCGCGATTGCTTGCATTCCTCAATTGGGGCCACCCATTTTTTTCTCGCTGCGAGTCGGCAAACACGATAGAATCGGGGTAGTTTTGTTCCTACCCCCGAGGAGGATTGGCGATGTCCCGCTTAGCTCGCAGAAAGGTGATCGATCCGGCTGAAATACAGGTCCTCCACACGGTCCAGCGTTGCGTACGCCGGGCATACTTATGTGGCGAGGACGTCTTCACGGGGAAATCGTTCGAGCACCGGCGCGAGTGGATTCGTAATCGCCTGGAGTTCCTTGCCTCTGTGCTAGCAATTGATTGTCTCACGTATACCGTGTTAAGTAATCATGTACACATGGTATTGAGAAGTCGCCCGGACATCGTCAAAACATGGTCGGACGATGAGGTTGCGAGGCGTTGGCTGCGTCTATTCCCCAAGCGAAAGAATCAAGATGGTACCGCCGCAGAGCCGACCAAACCTGAAATCGACATGATCGTCAATCAGCCTGATGTTTTAGCGGAGCGGCGAAAGCGTCTGAGTGATGTTAGTTGGTGGATGCGATGCGTTTCGGAGAACATTGCTCGTCGTTCCAACCGCGAAGATGACTGCACGGGGCGATTCTGGGAAGGCCGTTTCAAATGCCAATTGTTGTTGGATGAGGCCTCTCTGTTGGCGTGTTCTGCTTATGTTGACCTCAACCCGGTGCGTGCCGCGATTGCAGATTCTCCGGAAGAAAGTGATTTCACTGGTGTAAAGGACCGCATTGATGACTTGAGCTGTCGTGGAGATCGCAGTCGTCCATCGACCCATGATTGGGAACGAAGTCGCAGTCGTAGAAAGAGTGGTTGGATGAGCCCGATCGAAATTGATGAGCGTCATGATGCGATCGGACCCGATCCTGAAACGAGCGGCCGTCGAGCGAGTCGTAAGGGTTTTTTGAGTATTTCAATGCTCGATTACTTACAGCTACTCGATTGGACCGGACGCGAAATTCGAGCCGGCAGAGCGGGTTCGATTCCAACTCATCTCGCTTCGATTCTCAGTCGCATTGGCTTAGATCCACCCGCATGGTGTGATCTCGTCAAACGCTTCGGACGCCTTTACCATCGGGCTGCTGGCACGGCAGAACATTTGGCTGAAGAGGCGACCCGTCGCGGCAACAAGTGGATGTGTGCTCCGGGTAACCCTCTTGTAAGCTGCTGATGCCGATCGCTGATGCATTGATTTTTAGAACGAGACATCGCTTGTGCTAACTGCTGCGCTGACAATGGGTATCACGACTGAAATGAGGTCGATCAATGCCGTTAATGCTTGCCGCTGGGCTCAATGGCGTGCTCGCATCGTATGGCAAGCTGATTGGAACTGATAAATATCTTAGTCCTTTGCGAAATATTCGGTGACCGCTGACTTAATAGTTGGGTGGCCCCAACTAAGTGCCGCCCCAACTAAGTGCCTTTTCGCCGCCCGTGCTTCAGTGCTCGCTCGATGTACGCTGCGGCATCCGGCGTCTTGCAACTCGTTTCGCCGTGATCCACTGATACCTTGCCGATCGCTTTGGCAACACTCATCGCTCGGTCGTGATAGGCAGGCAAATAAATCCCGACTGAAATCAGGGCTTGATTCATTGCGTGCCTTGCTTGGTTGGGTGCGTCATGGATCGTCGACTCAATTCGATCCAGCGCCGCGTCAGCAATCTCGTCGGGCACATTGGCAGCGTCGTGCACTAACCAACTCGCAAGTAACGTGTAGCCTGCCGCCAAATTTCGCTCCTGAGAACTTTTGGACCACTTCTTCCACTTCGCTTCTGCACAAGAAGTGCGTGAAGCTAAATCCGCAACCATCCCAACCAGCAAAGAATACTGCAGCGGCTTTAGCCACGCGTCGATTTGGCGAGATTTAACTTGCGTCGGATCCGCGATCAGCAACGCCAGTGTCATGGCGTCGCTATTGCCCGTGTCCATCAACAATTCGGCTAGCTCTTGATCTCCACGATGCCGCTTCTGCAGTGGACGTAAATCGCCGAACTTAACCCCATACAGCGGTTCGGAAGCTCCGTGGCGCAAGTAAGTCTTTCGCGTCTGAGCAGTGCCCAACGACTCAAGATCCGCCATCACATCTTTAAGCGTTGTGTTCATGCTTTGCCGCCACTTGCGAGAAGACTCACAAAACCAGGATCATGGATGCGCCGGTTTTGCCGCAGTCTCCGCATCTGCATTCCCGGATTTCTTCTCAGTCGACTTTTTAAACGCTTCGATTCCGCCCACCACCGGCAGACTCAACTTCGTCGCATCGAGATCGATGGTCAACTCGGTACCAGGTGTCGGCCATAGTGTCACGTTGCGATCACTCGAGAAAATCATCAGCCCTATCTGCTGGCCCTTCGCAATGATTTGATCGTCTGGCTGCAGATCAAATTTCACATCATAAAACTTGCCTGGTTCAAGTGGCTCACTCTCGCGAATCGAATGCTGATTTTGAGGATCCGCCCAGCCACGGGTGATGATGTTGTCGGTGATCTTTGCCTTCTTGTCGTTGTTCCATGGCAGCGAGACAAGCCAAACCGACAGATTCGCAAACGGCTTGCTGCTGGCCAATTTCAATTCGATCTTTGGTGTCCCTGATATATGCAGTGACTCAGTAAGCGTTTCGGAGACATAGATCAGTCGATGCTCGGTCCACTCGGCTTGAGCAAGTGATTCCCCGCTAAATGAAAAGTTATCCACCAGCTTCTCGGTTCCTTGACCCGATTTTGAATCAAGGGCGAGCGTGCCGCGCTCGGGGGCTCCCGCGGTCAGCCGCAACGTTACCGGTGACGCTGCGGGATTGGGATAGTCCTCGTACGAAGTTGGATTATCTTGTTTGGCATCCTCTCGCACGATCCAAGCTCGCGGATCCTTTTCGACGTCGTTCTCGACTCCGTGTAGATACCGAGTGAACCATCGATTCATCAATTTCATTGGCGGAGGCCCACCGTGTCCGTCTTGGTGATAGTAGGTCTGAACCGGAACCCCTTTCGCTTTGACAGCTTGGTAGATTCGATTGCTGTGTTCCGGCACGACGTTCCAGTCGTTGAATCCGTGCGACATCAACAGCGCCGCTTTCATCGGACCGAGGTCATGGATGTAGTCACGTTTTGCCCAGAAGTCGTTGTAATCTCCGCTGACGCGATCCATTCCCTCTGCCATTTCTTTGTCACGAACCTCGCAATCACAATACTCGCGTCGTGCCGCATTTCCGCTGTGGATAAAGTCGTACAAGTAGTCGACGTCTTCGCCGAGGTAACCGCCCGGATGACGTACCAAGCCATTGGATCGGTAGTAGTGATAGTACGAGGTGTTGGGGGCAACCGGGATGATCGCTTCGAGTCCTTCGACACCGGTGGTTGCGGCCGCTAGAGGAATCGTGCCGTTATACGATGTTCCCGTCATTCCTACTTTGCCTGTGCTCCAGTACGCCGTCACGGGTTCGTCGCCATCAATCGACGTATACCCCTTACCACGACCGCACAACCAATCGATCACTGCCTTGGGCGCGAGCGACTCGTTGTCTCCTCCGATCGTTGGACAACCTTCGGAGAGCCCCGTGCCTGGCGACGAAGAATGGACGACGATGTAGCCACGAGGCAGCCAATCTTCGACATGTCTCTTTGAGATAATCGGTCGCTGGATCTTCAATTCGATCTCAGGCATATGTTTGCGTGGCGGCGGCACCTCGCCGAGTTCATGCCGCGTGTTCCAGAAGTACTGTTCGTCAGAATCACCGACGCCACAATAGTAAGGACTGGAACCATAGACTACTGGCAATTTCAAGCCTTCCGTGTCGGTCTGTCTTGGCCGCGTGACATCCACATGCATGCGATCGAGTTTGCCATCGCCATCGGAATCAAATTCGGTTTCCACCCACAGATCGTGTCGAATCCAAAAATCCGAATCCTTAAACTCCTCAACAATTTGGGCCTCGCCGTCCTTGAATACCGGGACGGCATGCTTGGCCTCTTTTCCATCGATCGTCACGGCGGTGACCACATTCAATACGGCAACGATCGCTAGCGATCTCGATAAACGCGTTGTCATGGTGTTCTTTGTCTTGCGAATTCAGTAGGAAGAGTGAGGGGCAGTGAACAATGAAATGCGGGTGAAATCCCGTCGGTCCGAGATCAGTTCGCATTTTGACGAGTTAGCTTGTCATAGATTGGAAGTGCGAAGTCGGGTTCAATGGATCGTGTATTTAAATAGGTGGTTTCGAGTCGCTTGACGATCTTGGGATGCTGGGCTGCGACGTCTCGCTGTTCGCCACGATCGGTGTCCAAGTCGTAAAGTTCCCAGTCGCCGGGTTTCTTTTTCAATAGATCGCGTCGAACCGCTTTCCATTTGCCATCGCGTATGGCCACGATGCCACCGTAGTTGTGGAAATCCCAGATCATCGGACTGTCTCGCTTTGGCGTCGACGTGGATTTCAATTCTGGCAGCAGGTCAATCCCATCCAACGCAATAGGAGTGGTGGAGGCATTGTTTTGCAGATCCACTTTAGCGACCCTGCTGAGTGTGACGAACCAATCGGGAAAGTAGGACGGCAACTCCGAGACGCTGTTTTCTTTGACGTGGCCTGGCCATTTCACGATACAGGGAACGCGGATTCCGCCTTCGTAACAGCTGCCTTTAAAACCCCGCAGCCCACCAGCCGAGTTAAAGAACGTGCAGGCGGCACCGCCTATATGAAAGCGAGGATCGCGGCCACCGTGTGTCGGTCCATTGTCCGACGTGAAAACGATCAGCGTATTTTCGCTTAGGCCATGATCCTCCAAACGCTGCAGAATCGTGCCAACGTGTTCATCAAGATCTGAAATCATGGCGGCATAAGCTGCACGTGGCCGAGGATGTGGCAAGTATCCGTTTTCACCCCGGTAGGGCCCGTTCTTTTGGTCCCAAGATTCCGGGTACTGGTCCAACCATTGTTGCGGAGGCTGCATCGCAACATGAGGTTCCACAAACGGCAAGTACAGAAAGAATGGTTTGTTTTTGTGCGTGTCGATGAACTTGGTCGCTTCGGCAAGGATTAAATCCGGAGCATAGTTCTTCGCGCGGTAGTCGTCCGCTTTCACCTCGCCATCTGGTTTGCGGTCGTGCCCGGGAATCGGGTAGGGATTGATTTGGACTTCGCGTTCGTCGCTGTCCAAAAACGGAGGGTAATAGCTATGAGCGTTGCGCTGGCAATTGTATCCAAAGTAGCGATCAAACCCTTGCTTGATCGGCGAGCCAGAGGTGTTCGAAGGCCCCAAACCCCATTTCCCAAATGCTCCGGTGACATATCCTGCGTCTTTTAAAACCTCGGCAATCGTGACGGCGTCATCGGTGATCGGCCATTGGCCTGGGTAGATGCGTCCATTACCTGAATCGCGATTCCCACGGATTTGGGCGTGTGACAAATTTTGTCCCGTCATCAGCACGCAACGTGCCGGCGCACATACGGGGGCACCCGTATAGTGCTGGGTAAAACGCATTCCTTGGCTGGCAAGTCGATCGATGTTGGGAGTACGGATTTTTTGTTGTCCGTAACACCCAAGTTCCCCATAGCCCAAGTCGTCCGCCAAGATGAAGACGATGTTCGGTCGATCATGAGGATCCGCCCCATGGGCATCACTGCCGGCAAGCTGAACTACGGTTGTGAAAACGATCAGAAACAGCATCACGTTGCCGAGTTGGCACGCTGCTGAACGCCCCTCTGGGGCGTTGTCACTGCATTCAATGTGGGGCGGCGAAAATGAAGGGGGGGGATGGAACAATCGAATCATGGGGAATCTTTTGCGATAGCGTGGACGCGATGGCAGGCTGGGCCGGCGAGATGTTTTTACAGCAATCGCAGTATAAGTAACGAATGGGCGAGATGTACAAAGCATCCGCATCGAACGGAAAAGTCGTGGCAAAATTTGTTGATCAGTGCTTCCTTCAGAGTGCTTGATTGTCAGATTTTAAGCATCAACGAATGCGGTCGTTCGGCTTGGCGTCATCCGAGCGTCGTCGGGCATTAAATGGACTCGCGAGCATGCATTGGCTTGCCGGCGTGCTCAGGCGGAGTGACTCGATTGAGTAGGGCTAATTGATTGAGTAGGGCTAATTGATCAGTACGAATGGAAAGCAAACTCGCTCTCAAACTTCGAGGGAATCAACACAACCGCCGTCCCCCCCCTGTAGACGAGAGTTCAAGCCTGTTGAAAGCATCGATTGGCATTGCCGGGAAAAGCGAAGCCATGCTTCGTGTGCAATGGCTATCGCTGGAGACTGGTGGGGTTCGAGGCCGACGAGCCATGGGACCGCATTCCGAGTGCGGGGCCACGCCGACTCGCTTCTGGCGCTTGAGGAGCGGAGTTAAAAAAGGCATTGAGTTCGCCGTGTAGTTTCACGCAGTCCAGATAGCGTTGCCGACAATCGGCATCGTTTTGCAACAGGTGCTCAAGTCGTTGCAGATCCGCATCGGAAATATTGTTGTCGAGCATCTTCCAGCTTAGTTCTTCGATTTTATCGATCGGTAATGTGGCTGCGTCTGCCTTCGTGCTTGTATTCATTACCATGTTGGTCTCTCTTATCTGTATTCGTTGATCGAGCGTCGAGGTTTTCCAACACGATTTGATGTTGTTCGCATCGGCTGGTCGTGTTGGCAACGTCCATAAAGATGTCGCCAACCGAGTGGGGGTGTCAGGTGAAATCCGTCGGCCACCACCCACGCGACAAAGAGGAGCTAATAGCAACTGACACACCAATGGAACATGTCGTTTACGCTTGGGCGTTTGAAGTCTCCTTCGGTGCAAGTTAAGGTTGCACGCCCCTTGCCCGCTGCGCAGTACGCTAAATCTTTGCTGAGAAAAAAGGCAGAAACGCTCGCCTTTTACGCAGCATTTGTCACGTCACCGGCAGCAATCATTCCGCTCTGGGGGTTGCTGCGCCGAGTGCTTCAACCACCCCCCTTTAGCGTGCGAGTGGTAACGCTAGAACGCATCGGAGCGAGCGTCTCGGTTGCAAAAAGCTGACACCATTGCGTTGACAGCAGGGGGGCAGTGCTTCGCCCGTAAAGAGAGGGGCGAATGGAGGGGCTAGGCTGTTGAGACTTTGGGGGGATGACGTCGGATATTGAGGGTGATTTTTTTCGGCCTATAGTGCAGTCACCTCTCCACCGACGAAGTTGGTGGAGGGGTGGCAGAAAACCAGCGCAACCCAAAATCACGACAACACCAAAGTTTTAGCAGTCCAGGTTAGATCCTGGCGTGGTGGTGGCGGGCATGGTAACCGCCGCGAGTGCTTGACTAGAACTGATGACCGCGACGGGGACCATTTTCGGTCAACGTCAGGATTTCGGGGCCCTCTTCGGTCATTAGCAGCGTGTGTTCAAACTGGGCGGACGGCAGTCCGTCTTTGGTTCGCACGGTCCAGCCGTCCTGTTTGTCGCAGCGGGTGTAGCGAGTTCCGGCATTGATCATCGGTTCGACGGTAAAGCACATGCCGGGAAACAAGCGATCGCTACGGCTTTCGCGATTCGGGTAATGGGGGATCGAGGGATCAAGGTGGAATTGGCGACCGAGACCGTGCCCCACATATTCTCGCACGACGGTAAATCCACGCTGATGCGCCTCGGGCACAATCGTCTCGCCAATCTCGCTAACGCGGCAACCAGGGGTCAGCGCTTCGATCGCCAGGTAAAGGCAATCAAACGCACACTGGGTCACCGCGCGGCGTTCTTCACTGACTTCATCAATCAAGAACGTTTCGCTTTGGTCGCCGTGCCATCCGTCGACGATCGTGGTGATATCGACATTCACGATGTCGCCTGGTTGCAATTCGTAGGGGCCCGGGATTCCGTGGCAGATCACCTCGTTGACACTCACACAGCAACTCTTGGGATAGTTTTGATACCCGAGTGTCGCGGGAACATGTCCATGATCTCGCGTCCACTGGGCAACAAGATCATCGATGCTTTGCGTTGTCACCCCTGCGACGACGTGAGGACGGATGAAGTCCATCAGGCGGGCGTTAACTCGACCGGCGCGTCGCATTGATTCTCGCTGGGCCTCGTCCAGGATCAATTTTTTTTGCTGTTTAAGCATTACACTATTCTCGAATATTGGACTTGTCGCTGCACAAGTTGAAAAAGAGGGGTGAGGGGGGGCTGCGTGATCCTGCCGTTGGTTACGATGCCCTTCAACGATCATACCAAACTGCAATGGCGTTCCCAAGCGTCAAAAACGGGTTGCGGCAAAAGGAGCAAACCAAAAAAAACTCCTCGATTCATGGGGAACCGAGAAGTCTTGGTGTTCGTGAAAGGGCTTTCAATGGCTGAAAAGGCCTCGTTGTGTCCCTGTTTTTTTGGACAAGGCCTAGAAGCCTTTGAAAGGGTGGGCTGCGGAGTCTTTTTTCGCGAGCATTTCATCGACCGTCGGCTTTCCGCCCATGGCTGCGATCAGCGCTTCCTTGGTCGCTTCGTAGTTGTAGTTGTAGATCTTTTCGTCGTCTTCGGCGTGAGGGTGGATGAATACACCGCAAACGCAAACGAGTTCTTCGGCTTGATCCTTAGGAATGATGCCTTCGCCCACGGCATCCGCAACGGCTTTGGCAACAGCGGCTTGTGCAGGGCCGAACATTTGTACCGCTTGTTTCATCCCCTTGATTGTCACTTTGGTGATCATCACGGTCGAGGGTTTGACGGCGACGTTAGGCTCAAGAACGGCAAGCAGGTTCGTGTGACCTTCGCTCTGGTTGGACAATGCGTTGGCAAACGCGGTTCCCACAGGACCGTTTTTGCTGCCGATCATCAAGTCGATGTGTGCGATTTCGTTGCCATCGCCGACTAAAGCTTCACCAATGTTAAACTGCATGGATGGGGACTCCGCTGGGAAGTTGTAGGGTTGAGGAAGGACACAATGTGTTGTATTTGATGGTTTCGGGCACCGGCGTCAATTCGGCACGGGCATCCGAAGCAACGGGAACGGTACCAGATTCATTCATTTCGGGCCACTCCCCCCATTCACTCGCGTGGAACGACACCCTTGAAAAATTGCAGCTCGCGACCGACCGTAACGCTTGTCGGGGCTAGCGTGCGAGCGGCTGCACAATCGGCGAAGCGTGCCGGTTTAAGTGTCATCGGGTTTGATTTATTCGGGGATAGCGATTGCCGAGCCGCCTGTGATCAATTTGTGCTGATTTCGCCGCAGGAAGAGCCCGACTTTCTTGCCCCACAGCCTCGTCGTGATGCTGTGCCCTCCGTCGCAAATTCGTTACTGTTGTTTGTTGGTGGTTTGTCCAGGGACGTTTGTTCACCGCCCGCCACCCTCTCCTCGGTCTTGCAATCATCTGTCCTTCAGTCTTCTGCAGACTCGAGGCAACAAGATCCTCGCTTCTTGGATCGTTTGGCCTCGGCGGTTGGTATGAAATTTCCACCCACGCTGTCATCGGACGACGCGACTGGACGACATGTTCGCGAGCGATTCACGTCCGCCGGGAAACGCTGGCTGTGCAAAGATTTTTCGAGCAGCGGTGGCCTCCACGTCCGCTGGGTCTCTGATCAACCGTCCCAACCGCAGCGAAAGCACTCCAACTCGACCTTTTATCAGCAATGGATCGCGGGCAAGCGGTACGGTGCGTCTTACCTGAGTGACGGAAACGAATCGGTGATGCTCGGAGTTTGCCGTTCACTGCACACTAGAAAGCATCCGTTTCCGTTCGTGTACGGCGGGTCCTTGGGGCCTGTATCGCTGACGAGGCAGCAAACCGAAACGCTCGGCCGGCTTGGTGAGACGCTTGTTGCGATGACAGCACTGAGGGGATTGTTTGGCATCGATGTGATCGTCGACGCTTACAAAAATCTATGGTTGCTCGAAATTAACCCTCGCTGGACCGCGTCGAGCGAATTGATCGAACGAGACCTGATCTGTCGCAGCATACTTCGGCCGCATGAATCGTTGATCGGATCGGCATGCAACTTCCAATTTCCCAAGATCTATCGCGAATGTAACGCAACTTCGCTTGGCGAGCTCAAAAGACGGCTTTCGCAAAACAACGAGGTCGCAAACCCCTTCGTAAAGAAAGTTGTCTTTGCACGGAAAACGGGAACGTTGGATCGGGATGCACTCTCGCAAGCGGAAATGGGCGGCATTACATGTTATGATCTCCCTCACCACGGCGCGCCGATCACCAAGGGGCATCCGCTGTGCAGTTTGATTGGTGCAACCCAATCGCTTGGCCAAGGGACCTCGGAAATGCGGCTGAGGAATAGCGTTCGTCTTGCACAGAGGTCCATTCGCTGAATTGCCGATACCAAGGCAGGTCGATTCAGAGATTGTTTTAGCGGGCAAATTCCGATCCACCATCGTAAAACCGACGCCAGTGAACTGGCCCGACTCGTGCTGCGAGAAACCTTCTTATGTTTTCGTTTGGAATGCCCGGCGTTGCAGAAATCGTCATCATTATGCTGATCTTTGGCGTGCTGGTGCTGCCGCTCGTGCTTGTCATTGGGATCGTGCTCTACATCAAAAAAATTAACGAAACTACGCCACCGACGTATTCACGACCATCGCTGGATTGTCCAAGTTGTAATCTTGCCATCCAAGCTCCAAACGCGTTTTGTCCTCACTGCGGAGCGGCACTCGAGCGAACCGATGATCCATGAGTGGCTTGAGCCGAAGGAGAATCATTGCAACAAAATTCGGTTCACTTATTTCTGTTTTGAAGGTTTGGCTCTAGGCGTTTTTCGCTTGCTTCGCGATTGATTTGTCAGCTTGTCTTCCTGCGCCATAAACGCATCGCGAATGGAAACGTCGGCGTGAGATTGTAATACCACCGCAACCGGATCATCCATCGTTTCAAGTGCCGAAGTCAATTGGTTTCGCAATGACAGCACGGTTTCTTGCGTTTTGGGGCTGTCGATCAAATTGATCAAGCAATCAGGATCGTTTTGCACATCGTACAGTTCTTCGGGCACTCGATGGTCGAACAAGTCCAGGCGGGCTGAGATGACAGATTCCTTGTTAGCTCGTTTGACCATTTGGCGATACGTTGCCGTGCCCGTGGTTGCAGTGGCAAATTTTCGCTTGCCGTCGCTCCAGGGATTGAACAAGTACAGGTGCTCGCGAGTCTGGATGCCTCGCATCGGATGGCGGTTCCCTCCGGCGTTTTCGTTGTACTGTAAAATGACAAAGTCGCGATTCGTTTGTGTTTCGCCACGCAACAGCGGCGCAAACGAACGACCGTGCAAAATGTCAGGCGTAGGATGTTCGTGCTGCATCACCTCCAAAATCGTCGGCAAGAAATCGATTGCCGAAACCATGTGACTCGCATCAATCGAATTGGCAGAAGTGACATTGGGCCAGCGGACCATCAGCGGCGTGTGCGTGCTGTGGTAATAGAGCTGCGTTTTAGCAAAGGGCAGCGGCATGCCATGGTCAGACAAAAACATCACCAACGTCGTGTCGGCTTTGCCTGAGTCGTCTAGCGCCGACATGATCTCGCGAAAACAATCATCGGCACGACGGACGGACGCGTAATAGCTGGCGAGTTCTTCTCGCACCACCGGATCCTCAAACAGAAATCCAGGGATCGGAACCTCGTCCGCAGAGAACGTTCGCGACGGTTGATGTGGATCACGTCGACCCGAGTAAAAGGGCTTGTGCGGATCCGAAATGTTGACCATCAAGCAAAACGGTTTATTCGCTTGCTCTGCCATGCGGATTCCATCGGCAGTCGATTGGCCGTAGCTTGCCACATCTTTGATGTGATATTTTTGACCGTGGGCGTCGGTGTCAAGCACCGCGTCCCAGGCGTAAGGGGTGTACGGAGTCGAGTGAGTGACTTTGCCACGGATGCCGGCAAAGTAACCGGCTGCCTTTGCCAAATCGCACAATACTGGATAACTGGGCGACTTGTTCTGCCGGAATCCTTCGACGCCATTGACGTGAGAATAAAGTCCCGACCACATGATGTTTCGGCCGGGCATGCAATTGCCTACCAACACATGGGCATGCTCGAACCGCAACGCCGTTTTGGCGAACGCATCAATGCTGGGCGATGTGTCGGGCATGTTGCAGCCGAACACGCCGAGCGAATCGGCGCTCATGTCGTCCACCGTCACGATCAGAATGTTTGGCCGCGCGGCATCTGCAGCAACGAGCCCAGGCATGGACAAGCACCAGGCTACTGTGACGAACACACTCAGTCGGAGAAGAGCAAGCATAACCGTAGTCCTTGGGAAACGTAGATGAGATTCCAGTGTTGGAAATGGAGAACCATTGGACACTTTTTGCCAATCGCCAGTAAAAAATCCTCGTTCCTCTGGCAGGAGCCTGGGAACCCGTCTAGCGATTACTCGTTTGACGCGGCGTTGGGATCGATCATTGCGGGGGCCGGCAGCCGACACACCGCCCGTTTGACCGCGATCAGTTTGGGTTCGCGATCACGTGTTTCCAGCACCAACACATCTTCGACGGCGCCGTAAAAGCGTGCTGGCTTGAAGCGGCTGTTGTCAGGAAAGCAAACGATCTGTTTTTTCTGTAGTGGCGTCTCTTCGTCAATCAAATCGCCCGTCAAGCTGATATCAAACGAACTGTACGAGGCCGCATATTTCGCCGCGATCGTCGCCGCCTTTTCTAGCGTGGGATCGAGGTTCGTGATGACGCTGACTGTGTGGTACGGCAAGCGTTCTCGCTCAAAGAATTGATCGTACAGTACGCGGGCCATCTCGGGATCGTCCGCAACCTTCTCACCATTCAGTTTGCTGACCATCAGATCAAAGACCTCTTTGTTTGCAGTTTTCAGTGTTGTGATTACGCGGGCTCGTTCGGTGACGTCGGGCACCGTCCTCTGCATCGCGGCGTGTTCCGCGAGTCGTTTCTGCTGTTCCAACGCCGCTTTCTCTTTCGCTTGCTTGTACGCGAGGATTTCGTCGTCGGGTAATCGTTGCAACTCGAGCGAGCAGGGCACGGTAATCTCGTGGTTGGGTTCCTTCCAAACAATGCGAAGTGAAAACTTGATTTCGTCGACCGATCCACGCTCACGCGAGAACACAACTTCACGGTCTCCTGTGACTTGGATTTCAGGGTTCAGCCCACTGCCGTCGATCGAATAAGATTCTCGGAACGTTGGTAGCAGAGCGTCCTTGTCGATCCATTGCCGTTTCATTTGCGCGAGTGCAACCTTCTCGGGCGATTCGTCCTGTTGCGGTCGATTACGATTGCTTCGAAAGGGATCCTTAATCTCAGGAGACACCGCTATCAACTGAAGATGGTTGTAGATGTGGGCGCTCTGGACCAGCGAGACAGGTTCGGTCACTTCCCACGCTTCGTTTTCGCTTAGTTGCGGAAATGCAATTCGTCCGAGATCAATCGGCAGTCCGAGGATCCATGCAGGCCGCGAGACGTTGATCGGCTTTCCCCGGTTGTCGATTTCGCAGGCGGCAATTCGGCCGGCAGGCAACAGCGATGAGAGACGGAAAACGCGTTCACTGTGCGACCCACGGTAGGCGGAATTGCGTTTCCATTGGCATTCGCAGCGGATGGACACCGCTCCGTCATCGCCCCTGTTAAGTTCGTAGACCAATAATCCCTCCAAGTTTGTCTTCGCCGACTGGGCACCATAATCTGCTTTGATTTGGATTTTGTAGAACAGGGGGGATTCCGATGCGGTGTATTCAAGCGGCGTCTCTTTTTTCTGAGAATCCGACGAGATTTCTGTCGCCGGTTTCCCAGGGATGTCTTGGGCGAACCCAGGCAGCGAGAAGGAAACTGCGGCGATCAAGGCAAATGAGATGCGAAGACGAGGTAGCGGATGTTTCATAGCCAATGATCACAACATTGCGAGAGCAGAGAATTGAGGTCTTTCTTCCAAATCGTACCCGAAGGAGGATCGCTAATCTACAAACAGAGGGGGGTGGCGGCTGTGGACAGTAGCGCAAGTAAAATCCAGCCCGGTTCCAAGGAGATAATTCTGCCAGCGGGGCGTTCGGTTCTAGTCACCGAAGCACGCGTGCGGAGGTGGTATTGGGGCTTGCTGCTGCTAAGATGCGATCGTTCGCCCTCGCTGGTCTGCGGAGAGGAAGTTTCACTCCCTTAGCCATCCCCGAAAGGGCACGAGATCGGGAAGTCTATTGACTTGTCGACTGTTGCATCGTCGAGATCGGGGGTGTGGGGAAACGCACTGAGTCGAATTGGCTGTTTCCGACGATGTTCCATTCTTTTGTGAACCAACATTGCGATCGAGTTTGGCGATACAATAGTGTGGAATTGGAGATACGCATTAAGTATCTTGCTTGAATGTCCAGCTTCCATCGTCCCACCATTTCAGCCCACCACCATTTAGGATTTTTTGAAATGAAGAAACCGGCTAACACTCCTGCGCTTCGAAAACCGTCGCCCAACGCGACCGCGAACCGGCGTCGCTTTCTGCAAACGACCAGTGCCGGGATTTTGGCAGCGGGCGTCTTCAGCGAATTGCCCGCAGCGGAATCAACCTCGGCCAACAGCAAACTGAAACTGCTGTGCGTGGGGACCGCGAACCGCGCTGCTGCTGACATTGATGGCGTTAAAAGTCAAGACATTGTCGGTTTGTGTGATGTCGACAAGAACTATCTGGACCGTGCCGCATCGAGTTTCAAAGATGCCAAACTGTATGCCGATTACCGCGAAATGATCGCAAATGAAGCGGACAAGGCGGACGGGATCGTGATTGGCACGACCGACCATCATCATGCACCTGCGTCACTAAGTGCAATCAACGCTGGGCTTCATTGCTATTGCGAAAAACCTTTGACGCACACCATTCACGAAGCTCGTGTGATCGCCGAAGCGGCCAAGGCCAAAGGTGTGGCCACTCAGATGGGAACGCAAATCCATGCCGAACCGAACTACCGCCGCGTCGTTGAAATCGTTCAAGCCGGCGTGCTGGGCGACATCAAAGAAGTCCACGTTTGGGTCGGTAAAGGATGGGGCGGCGGTGAACGTCCCGAAGCCGGACAAATGCCTCCTGAAAACCTAGACTGGGATCTTTGGCTTGGAGGGGCTCCCGAGCGTCCTTACGCTGCGGGTCGTTACCACCCCGCCCAATGGCGTCGTTGGTGGGATTTTGGACAAGGCACTCTTGGTGACATGGGTTGTCACTACATGGATTTGCCATTCTGGGCACTGAATTTGCGCCACCCAACTTCGTGTGAAGCCGAAGGGCCTGAGGTTCATCCGGAAACCTGCCCGCTGGGTTTGAAGGTCAAGTACAAGTTTCCTGCCCGAGGCGATATGCCCGGCGTTGACTTGACTTGGTACGACGGCAATCTGACGCCGAAGGAAGTTGCGGGCGAACGCGTTCCTGGTAGTGGCGTGATGTTTGTGGGCAGTAACGGCCACATGTACGCTAACTACTCGAATTACAAGTTGTTCCCGCAAGACAAGTTCTCGGACTTCACTCCGCCGCCGAAAACGATTCCTGATTCGATCGGCCATCACGCCGAATGGATCAAGGCCTGCAAAGACGGTTCGCCGACGCTCTGCAATTTTGATTACTCGGGGGCGCTGACCGAATCGGTCCTGCTTGGCAACGTTGCCTATCGCACTGGCAAACAACTCGATTGGGACGCCAAAACACTCAAGGCCACCAACTGCCCCGAAGCGGACCAGTACATCAAGAAAGAGTATCGCAAAGGCTGGGAAGTCGCCTAGTTTCCCTGCGACTCCGACCTCAACCAAATTGTCGAATCAGCCCGTATGGAGCTGATTCCATGAACGTCACCCCCCAGGGTGACGTTTTTTTTGGGGGACATCGTTCAAAAACAAAGGTGAAGAAGCTGGCGATTTGCACTCTTTGGCACCACTGGCGTTAAGCACGTTCGGAACAAGTAATGGCGGGCGGTAGTGGACGCGGCTACGAGTCCTGCAGCTTCACGGAGCCAAAAAGCACTCGTGGCCGCGTCCACTAGGGAAGACGCCGTCAGTTAGTCTTCCGATGGTCCTGAAAGCACTTTGCAGTCACGCTACCATTGAAGCTACAATAAGGGGTATTATACGTCCGATCGTCCGTCCCTAACACTAACCTTCGTTGACCTAATTAGGGATTTTACGGCGGTGCGGCAACGAGCGTTCCCTACCTAGACATCCCCTCCCAACATT
>NZ_JBFHFD010000070.1:0-20346 GCF_041583735.1 Novipirellula sp. | reverse complement strand
TACCGATCGCCGTGACCTATTGTCCGCTGTGTGACTCGGCTGTCGTATTTGATCGTCGGACTCCTCTGGGTGAACGAGAGTTCGGTGTCTCGGGATTGCTCTACAACAGCAACGTATTGATGTACGACCGATCCAACGCGGAAAGTCTCTGGTCGCAGATAAAAGGAGAAGGGGTTTCGGGACCTGGCGCCAGAATGAAGTTAACCGTTCTGCCGATGGAACTCACCACGTGGGCTGCATGGCAAACTCGCCATCCAAACACCACAGTGATTTCATCCGAAACCGGACATCGGCGAAACTATAGAACCAGCCCGTATGCTGGCTACTTCCAACAGCCCAATTTAATGTTCCCAGCGAAACCGATCAGCAATGCATTGCCATTGAAGGAACGCATGATCGGAGTTTGGGATGACACCGCCGCACTGGCGATTCCTGTTTCAGCATTTGCTGGAAAATCGACGCAGATCGAGAAGCCGCTTGGCAGCAAAAAGTTCACCGTAGTATTCGATGCCAACGATCAAACGATTCGAGTCGTCGAGGCGGATGCTGGACTGCAGTGGATGAATACGTTTTGGTTCGCATGGTATGCGTTTCGACCTGGAACCGAGATTGCTGGTCGCTGACATCCCCTAGATTTCCAATCCGAGACGATAACGAAACCTAGGCTGCGACCACCACAAAACCCAGGCTGGAAGCCTAGACTAAGTTAACATTTTGAAAACGAGCCAAGCGATCAACGCAGCCATGGGAAGTGTCGTGACCCACGCGAGCAATATCTGACCGATCGACTTCCACTTTGCTTGGCCGGTCACACTTCCGATTCCAAACAGTGCACCGCAGGAAACATGTGTGGTAGACACGGGCAGCCCCCAGCGGCTCGCGAACACGACCAAGACCGAGGTGACGCAATTCGCAGAGAATCCCTGACCAGCGTTCATTTCAGTGATGCCATGACTCAGTTTTTCAGCGATTTTCTTCGCACCGAACCAGCCACCGATGGCGATCGCCATGCCGCAGACCACAGTTGCGGTGAGCGAGTTCAGGGCTGGAACCATCAATAGCAGTGCGGCGATCTTCGGCGTGTCATTCAATCCACGCGCAAAACTGACCATCCCCGCAGAAAGAAAATGCATGACGTCAAGCGAATTACGAGCATCGACACCCACAAGGTTACCGGCATAATGATCTCGGCAGCTTACGTTTGTCCCCAACGTGATCGAAAGCTGCTTGGCACGCGACATTGCCATCGCCCCCGATCCCAACGCAACGACCTCGACGATTTCGCGACCGCTGCAAAGACACGTTTCTTTCGTGATTCCCATTGCGATCCGAGTTCGCCGAAGCGTTAAATAGAGCACTGCCGTGACAATGATCGCAATCAGTGGACTTAGCAACAGCGGTGCCATTAGCTTGGTCGATAGAACATTCCAATCGACCGCAAACGATGACGCCCCCGCAGCTCCGACCATCCCCCCCACTAAAGCGTGAGTGGTAGAAATCGGAAATCCAAAACGACTCGCCAACATCACGGTCAACCCTGCAGCCAACGCGACTGCAACGCCAAAATTATTCTGAGCCACCAGTGCGTCGGGTACGATACCTTTGCCTGAGAATCGTTCTAGCAACTCGCGAGCGAGCCAAACCGCCGTCAGCGAACCTGCCGCTGTGGTTGCCGTCGCCCACACGAGCGACCGTCGGTACGTTGTCGTGTCGCTGCCGTACAATGTGGCGACGCCCTTAAAATTGTCATTCGCACCGTTGGCGTACGCCAGCAGGATGCCTGCGACGAGAGCAAGAAAGACGATCATGGTGCTGCTCCGATGTTAACGCCCGCTCCCTGGCATCCCGATCCGCATCCGGCGGTGCAGCCAAAGCAATGCCGGCCGGTTTGGATCATGCGGTCGCTAAGTCTCGAGGGATCGAAATCTGAAATATGCTGTGGCAGGTCCGCAGACAATCCCATGTTCAACATCTGGTTGAAATCGCAGTCAAATAGGTATCCCTGCCAATCCACCGAGATCATCCTGCGACACATGACGCCATCGACGGTGCGCGGATTGAAGCTGTCGATCAGCTTCTGCATGTACACATCGAGTTGGTCGCCCTGGAGCAGTTCATCGAGAAACCGGCTGATCGGAAGATTGGTAATCGTGTGTAGTTCCGAAAAGACAATGTCGTATCGCGTTTTCAGCTCGTCACGGCAGGTCGCTTCGAGTTCGTGTTGCGACGGCGGCAATGCGGTTCCAGTGGGGTTGTAAACGAGCGTCAGTTTCCGCCCCAAACCGGGGTGTCCGTAGCCAAGTTGGTTCAAACGTTTGAGTGCGTCAATGGAACGTTTGAAAACGCCGTTGCCAAGCTGGCTATCACAATTTTCTTCCATGTAACACGGCAAACAGGCGACGACCTCGACATCATGCTTGGCTAGGAACTCGGGTAAATCCTTGAATCCATTGGCCATCAAGATCGTGAGGTTGCAGCGGTCAATGACTCGACAACCGAGCTTGTACGCCTGCTCGACGATCCAACGAAAATTGGGATTCATCTCCGCTGCGCCCCCGGTAATATCCAGGGTGGGAATGTCGTTGTTCGCAAGCACGTCGATGATCTGCTCGGCCGTTTCTCGCGACATGCTCTCTCGACGGTCTGGCCCCGCGTCCACGTGGCAGTGCGTGCAAGTTTGATTACACAACTTGCCCACGTTGATCTGCATGACGTCAATGCCAGTGGCACGAAGATTCTGCAAGCCGCTCGACCGCAGCTTCTCGTTGAAGTAGGGTTGTCGCGGCTTCGCGACTCCTTCGAGAATTTCTCGCTGTATGGCTGCGTTAGTGAGTTCGCTTTTTTGCCTTAGCAGTGATAATTGCATGTTGGTTCCTTGCGTAGCCCAGGATTCCAGCATGGGACAATTGGATGCATGGATGAGACCTAGGCTGGATGACTAGGCTACGGTCTAGCAGCACGGACCTTCGTCGCTGCAGCCATTCGTTGCTTCGGTGGTCGCGTGATACTCGAGGCCTTTCGTTTCACGCGGATGACGTCGAGTGCTGCGCCGGCAATCGAGCGGCTTCGCATCTTCCAACGGCACAACGACACGCGGCTCAATCGCGTCAAACATGTTCGTATACGGTTCTTGCTGAAGCAGATTGAACGTCTTGTCACAAACAACCATCCGCTCGCCCCGGAAATACGTGTGACCATCATCATCCTGGACTTTCTTAAATGGGCCGCGATACGACACCGCTTGCCCGCGTTCCAAACAAGGACCTTGCTTTCCCTTGTGCGCAACGACTGTCACGCTGCGAAACTCAATTCCCTCCACCGTCCTCCAAGGCTCGCTTTGTCGCTTGACGATTTCGATTCCGTGAAAGCCTGCATCCTCGAACGCTTCAAGAAACTCATCTTCACGAAACGCGCCAGTGATACAGCCCGACCAAAGTTCCGGGTCCTGTTGCAGACGCTGCGGGACACTTTCGTCGCTGACAATATCGCTGATTGCAGCGTGGCCTCCGCGACGCAAGACACGGAAAATTTCAGCAAACAATTGTCGGCGATCTTGTTGTCGGACAAGATTCAGAACACAGTTGGACAAGACGCAGTCGACGGATTCGTCAGCGATGAGCGGTTGTTCGCGACGCAATCGTTCCTCGGTGTGGCGGAGCTCGAGATAGCCAGCCGGATCGTTCACGGGATGTTCTGACAACTCGCCAGCAAGTTGATCCAGATCGAGAGCTAAATCCTGAATCAGACCGTAGCGAAAATCGACGTTTGCGTAACCGAGCTGCTCGGCCACCGCAGGTGCATGCTTGCGAGCGAGCCCCAGCATTTCACGGTTACAATCGACCCCAATCACGCGTCCTTCGGGACCGACGACCTGGGCCGCGATGTAACACAACTTGCCACCTCCGCTGCCCAGATCCAGCACCGTTTCGCCTGAGCGAACGTAGGGCGTGGGATCGCCGCATCCATAATCCCGTTCAATGATTTCTTGAGGGATCACCTTCAACAAGTCGGTCGAGTACTGGACCGGGCAGCAAAGCGCGGGCTCGACCGCTTGGGCGGCAGCGGCGTATCGCTGGTAGACCGACGACTCGGCGACTTGTTTTTCGTCTAACAAAGCTGTTTTCATAGGACCGACTTCCCTTCGGATGCGAGTTAAATAATCCGTAGCCTAGGCTTCCAGCCTGGGTGTGCTGGCCCCAGACTGGAAGCCTAGGCTACGGCAAGCCGAAACTTGGTTAATCGCAAGGGAAGACGCTGGACCTACAAAATCCTTACACAATTCCAAAAAGGATTTTCGCAGTCAGCTAACGTGTACCTGAACCTCCAGAAGGTGCAGAACGCGTCCCCGACCCGCTCGGAGATGTGTAGCTTTGCGTTGGCGCGGAATAAGAAGACGAAGGCATCGAATTACTCGAACCAGATCCCTGATAGGCCGGCTGAGAATAAGAGGACGACTCCGAATAGACGAGCGATCCATACCCGGACGAAGGAGCGGAGCAGCTACCGTTGCGACAGGAACCAGCCTGTCGGCACCCTGAAAAAGCAATGCAACCAATGGTAACGAAGCAACAAAGGGACGCGCTGGCGAGTAATTTACGAGACATGGGTTTCCTTGCGAAAATTCAGCTTGAGATTGCTTGGAACGAGAATTCCTTTCCTCTTCCATCGGACCTGCAGTGCGGTTGACAATGTGAGCCGACACACAAAACGCCCGAATCGAACGGCAAATAGGCGATGGCTGTTGCTTGACAGCTCGGACGATACGAGCTTCTTAAACGCTCCGTCTGTGAAGTGGCTTACAATTCGGCAAATGCCAGCGGTGAAAGAGAATGCTGCCGAATCAGGTTTTTGGATGCTTCGTTGCAGAGGGTGAACACAACCGCGACCTGCGTTGTACTGTGGATGCTTGTCTACCAACACCTCAAGCCCGATGCGTCGCTGGCAAACGCTGTCAAGCATTTGCTGGAGACCCGGCCAGGCTATCTGGCCCAAAACAAGCGGTTTGACGACGACACGACCTCGTGAAAGCAAACTTCCAATTGGCAATCCGGTGATGGAGAACTTGTCGATCTAGCGGCGAAACGTGCGGCTCGGCAGTAGTTAGCGCAATACAATGTTCAGCCAGAAACTCTGGCCTTGTCCGTCAATTTTTTCGGTCCCGTTCGTAGCGTTACCTCGCAAGTGATTGGGGTCAAAGGGCGAAATTTCTGATCGTCTGTGGCGGATGTGCAGGCACTTTGGCTGATGATGAATCGCGGCAGAATTCGCCATTAACACAAACACTCGCAAAAACCGCTTAGGCGTGTTTTCGATTTCTGAAGTACTGCCACACGTCGGTGATGTCGAAAGCCAACGAGACCGCGACAGAAATGCTGAACGCGACGAGATAAGTTTTGAACCCGATATCTACGTTAGGAATCTGGATAATCACGTAGATAAGCAACGGAATCCACAGGACGTGCCCCAAGCCGAGAAGCTTGCTGAAACCGAAAATCACATACAGCCCCATCACCAGCGCGGCGGAGACCATAAAGGTGAGGAAGATCACTTTCGCCAGTGGCTCGCTCCAAAAGGCGACGCTTGCCATGTTGACGAGCATCAAGAAAGACAACCAGAGTTGAATCCACACGGGCTGTCTCAGCAGTTCGAGGAAGAATCGGAATGGGTTTCGCATCATGGATGTCCTTTGCGATTTTGCAATGAGTGCACGTGATATTGTCGAGCCAGAGACTGTGGCCTTGTTCATGCAGTTTTTCGACCGGTTTCATACCGCCTTCTTATCTGCTGCCTTCCTGTTGCGAGCGACGATTCATGTCAATCGCCAAGCGTAGGCGGGCTCGGTGTAGTAAGACACACTGGTCAGACGGGGTGACCTCCAATACCTTACAGATACCCAGCGTGCTGTGGCCTTCGAGTTTTCGGAGCATGAACACGTCGGCCATGCGTGCTAGCAGCGCGTCGAGGCACTTGGCTTGCAACGCGGGGCAATGAATCACTCGCGAAGCACCTCGACATCACCACGTCGATGATGGCAATTCACGAACTGTACGATTTCTCACAGACACCGCATTCTTCGGATGCGATTCTTCGGCGGAACACGCTTTCCAATCACCATAGAGTAGCCTAGGCAACCGTCTCTCTTAATCGGTCATGGATGACCTCGATGATTTGCACCAGTACGAAAGACAATGCAATCCGCGCTGCTTGGGTAGCGATCGCCATCACTGCGTGGTTCGCTCGTGACCCGTTGCATCTGGTCGTTACTAACGCGGCCGAGTTTCATCTAGCGATGCGACTTGCGGTATATAGCTGCGTCTATGTCTTGATGGCTGGATTTGCGATTCCCGGTGCGGTGCTGCTAACGCTGTTTGCGGGTCCCCTGTTCGGAATCGGGCCGGGGACCATCGTCGCCAGTTTCGCGAGCACCGCCGGTGCCACAATCGCCTTCACTTCTAGTCGGCGTTACATGTTTCGCAATGGACAGCCAAATCAGAACGGTCAGCGTGAGACAGTTTGCTCGGAAATTGGCAGATGGGAACTACTGCTTTTGCGGCTAACACCGGTGATGCCATTCTTTGCCGTTAACGTGTTGGCAGGACGTTCTCGATTGTCAATCAAGCAATTCTGGCTGATTAGCCAGGTCGGTATGTTGCCGGCAACCTATCTGCTCGTTCGCGCAGGCACGATGGTCCCCGAAGCGTCACAAGTATCACGAACGGACATGTTCGCTACGCTTTGGCCACTGTTGTTGCTGGCACTCATTGCATGGCTTCTGCGTTTGTCGATGGTGAACTCGCGATCGGCCGGGCGATTTCCAGCACGCCGACTTGTCGAAACGGTGGTTCAATTTTCGATGCGTGCGAGAAAGTTGTTGTTGCCCGCGTTCGCGTTGGTTGTGCTTGCCCCAGGCTGTGTGACGCACCGCCCCCATTCGTCACTCGCTGCAATCTACAACCCGCTGGCCCAGCGGCCCGACTATGAACGCAATCCAGTGATCGTGATCCCAGGAGTGTTGGGTTCGCGGCTGGTCGATGATGAGACCGGCAAGACCGTTTGGGGGAAGTACGACCGAATTCGTTTTCGACGTCAGCAATCGGACGATCTGGTGGCAGTATCGTTGCCAATGGGCCAAGGGGTTCCGCTGGCGCAATTGCGAGACAGCGTTCGCAGCGATGGAACACTGGCGTACCTGGAATTGAGCGTGTTTGGGATTCCGGTCGAGCTGCAAGCCTACAACCAGATCCTTCAAACCCTTGGCGTGGGCGGGTATCGCGATCCGACACACCCGAAAGCGGACGAATTCAATTACGGCGACGAACACTTCACCTGTTTTCAGTTCGACTACGATTGGCGGCGAGACGTCGCAGAGAACGCCGCTTTGCTTGACGAATTCATTACCGCAAAGCGTGCGTACATTCAAGCCGAGTATGAAAGCCGCTACGGAATCACCGATGCGGAAATCAAGTTCGACATTGTGGCCCATTCACTCGGCGGCCTGCTCTCACGCTATTACCTGCGATACGGTTCGCAGCCGTTGCCCGAAGATGGCTCTTTGCCCTCGTTGGACTGGGAGGGAGCGAGAAGCGTTGAACGATTGATCATGATAGGAACTCCCAACGCCGGCTCGGCATTCGCGCTGCGTGATTTGGTCAATGGACATCAGCTCTCCAGAGTGCTTCCCTACTATCCCCCCGCCGCGTTGGGGACGATGCCGTCGATCTACCAGATGCTGCCGCGTCCGCGTCATCAGACGCTCGTCGATGCCCAGGATCCTGAACAAGCCTACGATTTTTACGATCCCGAGTTGTGGCGACAAATGAAGTGGGGACTGGCCGATCCGGACCAAGACGCAGTTTTGCAACAACTGTTACCGGAGGTTGCCGAGCGTGAATCACGCCATTGCATTGCCCTGGACCATCAACGCAAGTGCTTGCTCAAAGCGAAGCAATTTCATCAGGCACTCGATATTCCGGCGGCGCCGCCACGGAGTGTCACGTTGCATCTTTACGCTGGCGACGCAATTGAAACGCCTGCCGTGATGTCCGTCGACACTGAAACCGGAAAGCTGGAAGTCGCGAAAAGCGTGCCTGGTGATGACACGACCACACGGCACAGCGCGCTGATGAGCGAACAGCCCGTCGAGACCGTATCAACACGCCCCGCTTCCCCCATTCACTGGACCAGCGTGATGTTTCTGCACACCAGCCACCGCAAACTAACCGCGGATCCCCTGTTCACCGACAACGTGCTGGCATTGCTGCTGCAATCGCCTCGTTACGCGCAATCGCCGTCAAGTCGTTAACGGCCAGTGTATCCAGCGTCCTGGAGCGATACGAGAATCTGCTCTTTGGGGACAGGGCAACAGATTTCGGTGCCGACGATGGCTGTACCTTGTTCGTAGTTGACGTCGACTGCCACCACGCCCGGCACCGTCCGAATCGCCTTGGCAACACCAGCCGAGCAACCTTCGCACGTCATCCCATCGACTTTGATGACCACGCGGTTCATGTTGTCCGTCACGGCCTTGCCGTCACCGCCGAGAAACACTCCGACGTAACTTGGGAAAAACAGGAACAGCACCGCCATGACGGTCACGACCCACAGCATGACCTTATTCAGGGTCATCATGTTGAAACGGCCCGTGGCGGTCGCACAGCATGCTTCACCGCGGGTTGGCTCAGTCGCACAACAACCGTGCCCCTCAGCAGTCTCGTTCGTATTCTTCGGGCGGAACACATTCCTGGGACGATACGTGTAATAGAACGCAGCAGCAAGGAAGCCAAACGTCATGACCATAAATAGCGGGCGGTATGCTTCCAATGTTGCTGCGATCCCCGCCCCAGAAACACCGACAGCCAGCAAGAGCAGTGGCAACCAACAGCAAGCCGAGGCCATAATCGCCGAGACCAGCGTTCCAAGCTTGGCAATCTTCTCGCCTTTGTCGCCAATTGGCGCTGCGGAAGTCGTTATCGTTTTTGCAGTATCCATTCCAATTTCTCCTTTAGCAATTTTGATTCCTTTTTCGACGCTTCCCAAACAGCACGAACCGGATGGGTTCTCCGTCTCGCATCGGCACCCAGGGTCCTTCATTTTCGCCCGAATGTCTGCTGTGGCGTTGCTTTCGCCTTCGGAGCGAAGTTGTTCCTTGATGCTCGCGACGGAGTGACCAAAGCAGTAGCACAGCGGCCGCTCTCCCGTCGTTTCCTTAACCCCGACAGCGACATGCAACTGGTCCCTCGTAAATGTCCGTTCATCGGTTTCAGCGAAGTAGACGACGTCACAATCCTGCGAATCGCAGAATCTCCATCCGCTGTCCTTGGTCAACGATGAACATCCACCATCGGCGCTACAACTAGAGTGGTCATCGGCTGCAAACTCGCCAGCGAACTCGTCTTTTAACAGCGATCGCAGCGTAGCCGCTGCGACTCGCTTCGCCTTCTTGCCGCAGACGGGACACTCGACTCGATTCGGAGTGGTCACTTGATCAATCATCGCAATTCCTTTCTTCTCATCCCGCGTAATACGGTTGTCTATGCTCTATTATCGACCCTGCACCTAGGTGTAAGGTCAAGTGCGATTTCAATTTTTCTTTCAAGAGGCAATCGTGAGCGATCAATTCACCATCAGCCAGCTAGCGAAATCTGCTGGGATACGAACGTCGACCGTTCGCTACTACGAGCGGATCGGTCTCGTCGAACCGGAAGAACGTAGCCGGGGGAATTACCGGCTGTATAGCGACGCATCACTCGACAGATTGAAATTCATCCGAGCGGCACAAGCGACCGGGTTCACACTCGACGATGTGAAGGCACTGCTTTTGGACGACGCGGGCGGGACGCCGACCTGTGGAAGCGTTCGCGGACTGATTGAGGATCGACTTGCCGACACCGAGCGCCGATTAAAAGATCTCCGCCACGTTCGGCGTATTCTGAAGGCGGCGTTGCAGCAGTGCGAACAGCAAAAGAAGAGCGACGGCTGTCACGTGGTTGCAGGATTGCACCGCGGTTAGTGGGCGAATCAGCAGTGAAGCTGGAGCCCATTTCCAAGCCACTCTCTGACGCCATATTGACACTCTGTAAGCCAATTCACAGACACGCAGTCTGAGTCTTGCGAACATTCCGGCTCGAATCACGCTGAGAAGGCGACACCCTTTTGTTCGTACAGGGAGGTACGATGTCTGCGAACGCACCCAAGTCGGACCGCAAGAAGACAACCTATTTTGCCACGGTTCCGCCGCAGGAAATCCTGCCGATCGTCAATGGCCGTTACGAGTCGAGTGTCAAAGGCATTTACGTCATTGGCGATGTCACCGGATTGCCGCTGGTCAAGGTGGCCGCGAACCAGGGCGCCAGCGTCATCTCGAATATGAAATTCGACGAAGATTCCGCATCGGGTGCGGAGCGGCTCGACCTCGTGATCATCGGTGCGGGGCCTGCCGGGTTGTCCGCTGCAATGGAAGCACACGAGCGGGGGATCAAGTACGTCGTTCTGGAACGCAACAAAGTTGCCAGCACGGTCCGCAGCTTCCCGCCTGGTAAGAAAGTCTACGCCGAGCCGCAATTCGTGCAGAACGAAAGCAAACTCGAGTTCGACGAAGATCTGGACAAGGACGAATTTCTCATCCGCGTCAATCGCTTGGTTGACGAGAAGAAGTTGCACATCAAGGAAGACACAGAGGTTGATCGCGTACGGAAAGTTGGAGAGCGGCAATTCGAGATCGAGACGAAATCGGGCAAATCGTTTCCGACACAGCAAGTGCTGGTCGCAGTGGGCCGGCAAGGACAAGCACGATTGCTTGAATGCCCCGGTGCTGACAACTCGCAAAAAGTGACTTACCGGCTGCACACGCCCGATGACTACCACGACGCTAATATCATGGTCGTCGGCGGCGGTAATTCGGCGATCGAAGCAGCCCTGCTGTTGATGCCGCACAATCGGGTCACGCTTTCCTATCGCGGCGACGACCTATTTCGAGCCAAAGAAGAAAACCGACTGTTGATCGAACAGGCCGAACGCGACGGTCGACTAAACATCCTGTACCGCAGTAATCTCAAAGCAATCCGTGACGACGAGGTTGACATCGACGTCGATGGGCAAACGCACACGTTGGCAAACGATCATGTGATTGTGCAAATTGGAACGCTTCCGCCAGTCGATTTCCTGATGGACATGGGGCTGGAACTGGACGGCGTTTGGACCGCAAAGCGAATCGTGTTGTCGATGCTCGGATTGCTCGTCGGCATTTTCGTCTACTTCTACTCCAAGAACTTTGTGCTTCACCCCGCCGCGGCGGGCGAGGGCAAACTGCTGCTGCCGGGACTGGAGCCGCTCATCGGGTCGGCACAACTAGGGTTCGCCGCGTTCCTGGTGGGAACCGTTCTGCCGATCGCTTGGCTCAGTCTACTGGCGCTAAAACTCATCAACGGAAATATGCAAGCGCGTGGGCATTCGGCGTTACTCAACCTACCCCAATCTAGCTTGCTGCTGATCGTTGGCGGTTTACTGTATGTAGGATCGCTAATTGCACCGAGCGTGCTCACACTCGATCCATCAGCCGCGGGCGATGGCCCCTATTACGTGCCAGGTTTTACTTGGCTGTACCACGTTGTCCCGAAGTACTTCAGCAACGCGTATGGACTCTATTATCTGCTCTATTTCTCGGCGATCGCTGGCTTCGGTTTGTACTGGGCGATCAAGTCGAATCATCGACTGGTCTGGCGCCGTAACCTGACGATCATCGCGACGCAGTGGACACTGTGGTGGGGAATTCCGACGTTCTTAGCCGTGTTCATTGGTCGCAATCCGTGGACCCCGCTGCTGACTCGATCGCTGAATGCCTGGCCATTGAACATGGGCGCTTTCCATCTGGATCCCGCCGTGGGTCCGGGCGATCCCGCTTGGTGGCACACGGTCGCGGTCGTCGGTGTCGTCTGGGCTGCGGTGTTGACGTTCATCGTGATTCCGCTGGTGACGATTCGCTGGGGAAAGATTTACTGTTCTTACATTTGCTCGTGCGGAGCGCTCGCGGAAACCGTCGGGAATGGTTTTCGCCATCGCGGGCCAAAGGGGGATACGCCACGCAAGATGGAGCGGATGGGCTTCATCTTCATCGCGCTCGCGACCGTGGCAACCATCGCCGATCTGTACGGATTTGAGGGACCGCTTGGCCAATACAACTTGTGGGTGGGAACAGCATTGGCCGGCGCGATCGCCATTGGCCTGTATCCGTTCCTTGGACAGCGAGTGTGGTGCCGGATGTGGTGCCCGCTGGCGTTCTGGATGAATTTTTGGGGACGCTGGTCGCAATTCAAAATCACCCCCGAGAAAGGCAAGTGCATCGACTGCAACGTTTGCAATCAGTATTGCCAAATGGGCATCGACATCAAATCGAGTGCGTTAAAAGGCGAACCGATCACGTTGAAAGATTCGCCCTGTGTCGGCTGCAATGAATGCATCGTCCGCTGCCCGATGGAGATCTTGCATCTAGGCGACTTGCCGGTTGTAAGTAGCCTAGGCTTCCAGCCTGGGAACTCGACCCAACCCAGGCTGGAAGTCTAGGCTACGTTTACCTCACTACCGCGATCTACCGATGACACATAACAAATCTACTTATTACGGTCCTTTTTTCTGGTTGGCGATTGTTTCATTCACTGTACCGATCGTCGTCGCAGCCAAAGCGTTTAATGAGGTGCAGTTGACGACCAAGCCGACGCCGCATCCGGATGCATCCGGAGTCGATCATGCGTTGTGGGACTACCTACTGAAGTCGCACGTGCAGAACGGGTTGGTCGACTACGACGGGATCGCTCGCGATCACCTATTCCGCACCTACTTGCGACAGCTTTCCGAATCCGACCCCGGCAAGCTGACCACGTCGGCGGATCAATTGGCACTGCTGTGTAACGCCTACAATGCGTTCGTGATCAATGGCGTCATCACTCACAAGATTCGCGATTCTGTGATGAACTACGATGTCGATGGGACCGAGTTTTTCGATCTGAAAGAACACATCCTGCACGGCGAAACGCTCAGCCTTAACCAAATCGAGCACGAGTTGATACGAAAGCGATTTCGTGAACCTCGTATCCACGTGGCGTTGGTTTGCGCGGCCAAAAGCTGCCCGGCGATCCGGCCCGAAGCCTACATTGGGACGCGATTAGCGAAGCAATTGGAAGACCAAAGCATTCAGTTCGCGAATCAAACCAAATACGTGATGTATGACGCGACCAGCGACACACTCCGATTGAGTCCGCTACTGGATTGGTACGGCGGTGACTGGGACCACGCTGGCGGTTATCTGCCATGGCTGGCCGCTCGCGTCCAGCAGGAATCGATCAAACAAGCGATCCTGCGAGCTTCACGCAGCGAAACGTCGGTCGCGTTTCTCGACTACGATTGGTCTCTCAACTCACAAGCCACCGCCGGATCCGCGGCCCCCAAACCGGCCAGCAAGAAGGGGCAATTCGGCTCCGGCTCGATCCCGAACGAATAACAAAGCAACACGCGGGAACGCCATAGTGGATCAATCATTCTGGTCACCACGATTCCAGTCGATGTCCGCAGTATCGCAATGGTACTCGTTCAACGGCTGCGAGCTATTTGAGCCGTCTCGTTTACGCAGTTGATTGGTGGCATGACCGACCACCGCGCCGGCGAGACGACCAAAGGGAGCACCGAAGGGCAGAACCGAAGCGATCTGACCACCCCAACTGCTGCCATAGTCTGGTGAAAGAATCCGGTTCGCTTCCGCTTGTTCTTGGGCGGTCCCATATTGAGCGGCGTATTTAAGAGCATCGTTGGTCGCACGAGTCGTATGGACCATATTGATAAAAGGTAACTCTTGGGTCGCCGCGTACGTTCCCGGCTGTTTCTGCGCCCGAATGTCTTTTGCGTACGCAGCGCGTGAAATCACCAAGGGTACGATGTCCGAGTAGACGTGTGTGGAATCCGTAAATGGGTTGTACCAATCACCACCAAAAATCCGCCCCGGCAGCAGCACGTATTTCAAATGGTTGTAGGTGCCCACCGTGTAACGCCAGCCCGGATGAATCCGCTTGTTTGAGGTCAGTCGCTCCCATTCGCCCCACGGATCGTATTGATTGATCCGAACCATACTGCCGCTTAGCCCATTTTGTGCCATGTATTGGACCAGCGCGGCCTCGGTCTGCGGCGAAACATCATGATTGTCAGCTCGGCGATCCCAGAGTGCCAGCTTCGTTGGCGTACCGACGACCCACCCTAGCCCGTCGATGACCGCGTTGGGGTGACCACGATCGACCAGGATTTCAGTCGTCGCATCACGGGACGACATGACGGCCGATTGGCTGCGGTGATCGATCGAGTGACAGCCGGTGAGGAGAATACAGCCAAGTAGAACTAGCAACAGTTTCAGTTTCATCGTCGCGGGTCTATGGTCATGAGGGAGCTTGACAAGAAATCGGTTTGAATCTTGTCGGCACGACGAGACGCCTGGGTCTGTGTTGTCGCTAACGCTCTTGGCAAATCCCTCACATTTCACGGGTTTCACGTATTTCGCACCGCTGCGCCAAGCCGTTCCTGTGAGATCGCTCACAGACAATGGGGGAATCGACTTGCTACGCTGTGAACCATTCACCGGGTACTAACGCAGAGCACGAATGTGGCGGAAAAGTCAACGCACACGAAAGAGAATCCGCCAAACGCGAACGCCAATGTTAGCGTGCTTGCGATACTTGCTGGATTGTCCATCAGCGTCTACGGAATCATCGCGATATTAAGTTGGCAGTTCGACTTTGACAGTGTGTCGACCGACCGGCCAATCATCGCGGTCCTTTGCCTGTTTGCCGTTACGTTCGCCTTGTACTTGGGTGCGATTCGGATCGTGTGGCGGACGCGGAAGAGCGGACCGATGATGAAATTGGTGATCGGATCGGCGATCGTGTTCCGCGTGGTGATGCTGTTTTCGCTGCCCATCCAGGAAATTGATATCTATCGCTATCTTTGGGATGGAGCCGTCAGCACCGCGGGTGTGAGTCCGTTCCGCTACAGTCCCGCTCAAGTAAGCTCTGCCGAGCTGGCGTCAAACGCGGACGAAGATTTGTTGCGGCTGGTCAAGCTGCGTGACGATGATCCCGCACTCGCTGAAATTTTGCATCGGGTGCATTTCCCTGAGTTGCCGACGATCTATCCGCCCACCAGTCAAGCCGTGTTTGCAGCGGCCAATCTCATGACGCCATCTTCGTCATCTGTGTTGACGCGATTGTTCATCATGAAGGCGTGGTTCATCGGGCTAGACATCGCGACACTGTTCGTCGTGATTGGCCTGCTTCGTCGATGTAAGAAACCAGTAGGACTTTGCGTGATTTATGCGTGGTGTCCGCTTCTTATGAAAGAGATTGCAAACAGTGGGCATCTGGACGCCATCGCGGTGTTCTTGACCACGCTCGGTTTGTACTTGGTCATCCGTAGCCTAGGCTTTCAGCCTGGGAACCCGACCCAACCCAGTAGCCTAGGCTTCCAGCCTGGGAAAAATAACAACAGCACGACCCAGGCTGGAAGCCTAGGCTACGCCATGCTGGCCAGTGTTGTGCTCGGATTAGCGGTCGGGGCGAAGCTCTACCCCGTGATCCTCGTTCCGCTCGTTTTCTTCACCGTCGCGAAGAATTTTGGCTGGCGTTTCACCGTCGCTCCAGCGACGGCATTCGTTGTAACGACCGCGATGTTGCTTTCTGCGATGATTCTAAATGAAAGATCGGCCTCGGATCGAGAGCAAATGCATGATCCCAGCCTCGGTGTGGTAACGTTCCTCCGACGTTGGGAAATGAACGATTTTTTATTCCTAATTATCATCGAAAACATCAAGCCGACCGCACATCTCGGTCCACATGAAACCGCCTGGTTCACCGTGATGCCTGAGTCGGTTCGCGAAACGATGGTGACAGTGGTTTCCTCGCAGTTCGACATCGCTGCTGGCGAGGCCCCCTTCATGATCGCGCGTGCGATGACTGCGGCCATCTTTTTTGTCGTCGCAATCACTCTCGCTTGGCGGGCCTCGGCGAAGGATTCGTCGAGTTTCTGTGAGGCCGCGTTCCTAACAATCGCCTGGTTTTGGCTGCTTTGTCCGACATTGAATCCGTGGTATTGGACCTGGGCTTTACCCCTGTTGCCGTTTGCTCGAGGCCGCGCGTGGCTTGCCGTCAGTGGCCTCGTGCTCATTTACTATTTGCGGTTTTGGCTGGATTACCATTTCCCAACAACGGCGGTCTTGGGAACTCCGTACACCGGAGCCGCTTTCTACGACTTTGTCGTCACCTGGATCGAGTTCGCACCGTGGTTTGCCATGCTAATGTGGCGTAGCCCACGTAGCCTAGGCTTCCAGCCTGGGACCAAGATAGCACCCAGGCTGGAAGCCTAGGCTACGGGAGAACTATTTTTGGGATTGGTTGAGATTCACTGATTTTCAGATCGTGGCGGATCTTCGCTGACGACCAACCGTAGTCTTCGGCGACTGCACACAAGCCTGCTTTGACTGGATTATTTTCAATATAGTGAACGATGCGAATCGCTTCGTTTTCCGTGCGTGCCCAGTGATCGAAGGTTTCCTGCTGCCAATAGGTCTCCTCAACGCCACGCGACCGATTGCACATCGTTGCAGTAAAACTCTGGACACTATGCGAGATGATTTCTCGCGGCGTGCGATCTTGCTTCCCCAACAATTTCAACCTCGCTATTTCCATGTCCGCCCAATCCTCGTTCACGCTGAAGAGCCAATGATGATGGCTAGGCATGACAACGAACGCCAACAATTTGTAGCGTTCATTTGCAAAGTGAAGAAACGCATTGGCGACAATCTTTGCTTGCTCGTCATCGGCGAGATGCTGTACTGGCGAATCGTTGTCGAGCAGGTTATCGACAAAGGCAAAAAACAGTTTTTGCTTGTGGTGTTCCCACTGGTCTGCAGAGAACTTGGCCGGTTTCGATCGACGCTCTAGCTCTTCGCGATACTCGTCAATCTGCTTCAGTCCAGTGGCGGAGAAACAACCTCGCAAGCATCCTGTGATGAATACAGGATGACCGGGAACGTCCCAGTGAGGCAAGTTGCGACGCCGAAAGATACCCTGCATGATTGCCGCCCCCCAACGTAGCCTAGGCTTCCAGCCTGGGTCTTAATGCGAGCTCTAACTACCTCGAATTATAGCAAGGCAAGTTTACCCAGGCTGGAAGCCTAGGCTACGATCTGCAACGTGCCCGGGGGGACGACGAAGAGATCAACTCTTTACAGAATTTTGCATCGCTCCGACACTCGAAAGTGTCGAAACGGTATAAGGAACGAGGTACGTCAGAGGAATTTTCAAGCCGTGCCACCAGGTCAAATCTCCCTGCATGATCACATCGCCTTGATTGATGATGACCAACAAGGTTCCAACCACCAAGCTATACACCATTCCGCGTCTGACGACGGACGGGCTGCACGCGAGTTGAATCCAGCTGCTCGTGGTAGAACGTTTGCTTGGCTGTTCGAAAGTTTCAATAGACGAGTTCATACGTCAGCTTTGTAAATTGCGTGATCCTGCGGAATGAAACGAGCTAAACCGAGGGGTGTTTGACCGGGGGCTACGTTTTAACGCAACGGAGCAACGCCATTGCGAATCATACGATCAGCGAAGAAATACCCGACCGTGTGAGATTCTACACAGACGATTGGCTGCTGCGAGGCGAGGATAAAGACATGCAAAGACGTAGCCTAGGCTTCCAGCCTGGGACCACATTGCCCCCAGGCTAGAAGCCTAGGCTACTAATACCTCCACAAGTAATCGAGGAACGAGTTCATGGTCCGCCAAAATATCGAAGCTCATTCAGATTGGCAGGAATGCACGCCCGGCACCATCGGCGATCTGCGGAAGCGGCTCAACGCCGATCGTCGACGCAAGTCCATCGCTCGCATTGGCGGCCCCATCGTGGTGATGGCCGTGTTAGGAATGGGCGTTTGGACCTTCGGTGGACCCGCCAATTCACCGACACGCCCGCAACCGCTTCAGGAGTTTAACTTCGGTAGCGTAACGTGCAGCGAATTCCAAGCGTCCATGCAGCCATTTGCGATGGAGCAATTGTCACCCGCCCAGCAACAGGCATTCGCCTTGCACCTTCAGCAGTGTCCGGTTTGCCAAGCAAAAATGGATGCGGTGAAAAAAGCTGAAATGCCTAGGATTGGCAAGAATCTTATCGGCAATTCGTCAAACGGTTTCCAAACGCACAGAACCCTGCTGGCGTCAAACGTAGATTGACAAGACATGACCACGACGGTGCGTGGTCGCAACAATCCTATCGGATACGGAGATTGAGAATGTTAGTCTTGTCAAGAAAACAGGGTCAACGGGTGGTTGTCAGTTTGGGCGGCGAGGTCGCGACGCTTGAAGTATTGAGGATTGACGGCAACCGAGTTCGGCTGGGCATCGTAGCAGCGAATTCGATCGGAATCCATCGCGAAGAAATTTGGGCTGAGATTGGATCCCACCTGGGACCAGAGAGCGGCGTCACAAACGGCCCAATCAAAACCGTCGCTTAGCATCGCGTCGCACTCACGAATCGATGGACAAGCCTCGAAGGAGATGTCTGCGATGAAAACTTTTATCGGTTCAGCGAAATCGTAATCGCTTCACTGCGATCGGCCGCTGACCTCACTGAAGCAAACCGGCATTCGTACAACGTTCAAGAGTGATCCAATGAAACAAAAGCAGCCCCTTTCGTCGAGGCTGAAAAGATGAACGATCTCGAAGGCTATCTCCGAGAATCGGTCTGGGTCGTCATCCCCGCACTCAACGAAGAAAAGTCGATCGGCCTTGTCTTGCATGACTTGCCCTGCGTCGCCGGTGTGATTGTGGTTGACAATGGTTGCACAGACGACACGGCAATCGTTGCTGCGCAGGCGGGTGCGATCGTTGTTGCGGAGTCGCAGCGCGGATACGGAGCGGCATGCCTGCGTGGGTTGGCGAAGCTTCGAGAGCTGGTCAATGAAGGCCAAGCGGCTCCCGAAGTGGTGGCGTTCGTTGACGCCGACTACAGCGACCATCCTGATCAATTACCCCTCTTGGTCGGCCCGCTCGCAATCGACACCGCAGACTTCGTTCTCGGTTCACGCTTGCTCGGCGAGCGAGAGCCGGGAGCAATGCCTCCTCAAAGTGTCTTTGGAAACAAGCTCGCGTGCTTTCTGATGCGATGGCTTTTCGGCGTTCGCTACACCGATTTAGGGCCCTTTCGAGCGATCAATTACAGTCGACTGTGCGAACTGCAAATGCGCGACGAAAACTTTGGATGGACGATCGAGATGCAGATCAAAGCGGCAAAGATTGGGCTGCGTTTCCAGGAAATCCCCGTCCCATACCGAACAAGAGTTGGCATCAGCAAGATCAGCGGCACCGTCAGTGGCACGATCAAGGCAGGCTACAAGATTCTCTATACGATTGCGAAGTACGGGCTGATGCGCCGACGTAGCCTAGGCTTCCAGCCTGGGACCAGAATAAAACCCAGGCTGGAAGCCTAGGCTACGAATTCAGACTTGGCACTTTTCGGTGTACGGCGATCGCTAATTGTTCCGCTTGCACCAAGACAATCCGTTGCCGACCCACATCGACCATCCCCTCGGATTTCAATTGTCCTAGCAGTATCGTCACCGTTTCGCGGGTACTTCCCATCAGATTAGCGATTTCCTGATGAGCTAACTTGATTCGCAGACGAATTCCATTGGAATCGTGAATGCCAAACTGCTCCGCTAGGTCAAGCAGCAAGTGAATTAACCGGTCTCGATTGGAAAGAAAGAGCAGATTTTTTAATCGTCGTTCAACACGATGCCGCCGCAGTCCAATCATCTTCGTTAGTGCGATGGAGACGTCGTGGTTTGCAGCCATCAGTCCCTGAAGTTCACGGGCCGGAATCATCACCACCGTCGACTTCTCTACCGCTTCGACGTACTCGTCCCGCTGTTCAGATTCAAAAATTGCCAACTCGCCAAACAGTTCGCCCGGTTCAACAAACGCCAAAATGGACTGTTTACCGTCGTTGGTCAGATTGCAGACCTTGACTAGTCCGCTCGCAAGCATGAATACGCTGTCAGCGGATTGACTTGGTAAATAGATTGGACTACGCGCGGCATACGATCGAGACCGACAACGCAATTCGAGCTGCGTCAATTGGTCTGGCTTCAGTTTTGTGAACAGTTCGTTATTTTTTAGATGCCATATTTGCTGAGGCACGCTGATTCCTTCTCCGCCGAGTTGATTCCGCGAATGGAGGCACACGTCGTGCCCTGATGCTCGCAAGGTTTCTCGGTAGACGCCCGAACGTGCGATTCCTTACACAAATAAAGTTGAT
>NZ_JBFHFD010000069.1:0-20447 GCF_041583735.1 Novipirellula sp. | reverse complement strand
TTAACGAGCAGCTATTCCGCGATCATCCCCGACACCGAAGAGATGATGTCGTGGGCGATTGGTGACAATGGTTTCGAGATGTATTTATCGGCCGAAGTCCCCGATGTGATTCGCCGCTCGACTCGCGAACCACTCGAAAAATGGTTGAACCAGTCCGGATTATCATTGGCCGAGATCCAATCGTGGGCGATCCATCCTGGCGGCCCTCGCATTCTCGATGCGTGTGCCGAATCACTTTCACTCGGCGAAGACGACTTGCTCGCCTCGCGAAGTGTATTGAGCCGGTTTGGGAACATGTCGTCTCCCACGGTTCTGTTTGTGCTGAACGAATTGCTCGATAACGCACAAAAGCCTCCGACGTTGATGCTTGGCTTTGGCCCTGGCTTGGCAATGGAAGCAGCACTGTTTCAGTAGACGTATCGATCTTATCGGGATGGTGCCAGTTGAATCGAGTCGTACGACGGACTTCCTTGTCCGTCGAATACACGATTGACGGACTAGGAAGTCCATCATACACCCCTTGCGGTAGGGAACTTGACTGAATCAACAAGCCGTCAACGGCTTTCGTTTGATCGACGTATGCCCGTCGAAACTCTTGACGAGTTCCGCTACGAGCTCGCGGTTTGATTAGAACTGTTCGCGGATCACGAATCCGATAATCGCACCGATCAACACGCTGATCGGCACGGCGATCGCCAGCGTTAACAAGACCGTGACCAGCGGGCCATCGCGTCGACTGCGTTCGGGGGGCGCCGCTGAAACGTATGGCATCGGGTGTGGAGAGGAAGAGCTTGAACTCCCCTCGGATTGACTGAGCGGTTCCGAGGGGGTGAAGTCGTTGACGTCACGCGACGTCGACGGTTCTTTCGGGGGCGGTGGCGGCGTCCACGAGCGTCGATCCATCGGTCGGCTGACAAATTCGAGCGCATGGTTGGCCCACGGTTCGAGTCGTTCGACGACTGCGTTTGCCGAGGGGATGCGATTCGCCGGATCCTTTTCCATCATGTCCGCAATTACGTCAACGAAGTCTTCGGATAAATCGGGTGCAAATTTGCGTGGATGCCAGGGCGTTTGTTCGCAGTGACGGCGACACTTTTCGCGTGCGTTTCCGCCTGGAAATGGCACCTTTCCGGCGACCACGTAATACAGCGTACAGCCGAGCGAATAGATGTCGCTGAGCGGTCCCACCTCGGATGGATTACGAATTTGTTCGGGCGACAAATAGTCGGCGGTGCCCACGATTTTGCCAGCTCGCGGGTCGTCGTCACTGGTCGAAAAACTGTACGCAGCCAAGCCGATATCAGAGACCTTGGCGTGCCCGTCGGGCGTCACCAGGATATTGCCAGGCTTGACATCCCGGTGAACCAGCCCCATGTCATGCGCATATTGCAGCCCCATCGCCGCTTGCGAGATAACGAGCGCCGCGTGCTCCATCGTCAACGGACCATTGCTGCGTACCAAGCGGCGGAGATCGGCGCCGGGAACATACTCGGTCACTAAATAGTCGACTTTTCCATCGTGTCCGGCATCAAACGCGCGGACCACATAGGGACAATCGAGCCCTGCTTGCAGCCGAATTTCTCGCATAAACGAAACTCGCGCTTCGGGGGTCAACTTATCCAACGGCAGCGTTTTCACCGCACATTGACGCCCCATCACACTATGCACCGCCTTGTAAACCTGGCCCATCCCGCCTTGGCCGATCCAGTCGGTGATCATGTAGGGACCGAGATTAAACTTGGTGCGGCCCGCCCGCATTTGGCGAGCTTGGTATTCGGTGATCAAGCCAATTTGAATCAGCTCGGCCGCCATCGCATCGTCATCCGCAGTGCCGCCGTTGTCGGTCAGCGACTGCGCGACACGATTCCATTTCTTCAGCGTCACAAGTCCGCTTCGGATCGCAGCCTCTTTGAAATCGAGGATCGGCTTGGAATCACGAGAGCCCATTAACGCAACGCTTCCTAGTGGGGGGACAACACGGTTATGCATTCATCTGCTACGCATCAAACTGAACCAATACATCGACGACTTCGTGCCCCGCCAAACTCAGCTTGATGCGATCGTCACTGAACTCGACTCCGGGGGATTCCGATTTTTCTTGCAAACGACTCGCCAGCGTGTCGGCATCGTGGAGCCTCCGGTTATCCAACCGTACTGCGGCGGTCACGTTGCGACAAAAACGAACGGTCGTGTTGCATGTTTGCGATTGGGATTGAATCAACCGCACCACTGCGAAAAATTTGCCTTCGCGATCCTGGCTACAATCGACGTCCGCGACCAACACCGTATTAGGAGCGGCATGAATCAACCAACCGCGTGATGCCTCCGGCGAAACCGTATCCACGGCCGCTTGCAGTGGCTCGCTGACGACGCTACGGGCGGCCAACAGGGGACTTGGTAGATCAAAACCATAATGCATCGTGAACTGACGCTGCGTTTCACCCTGAACATGCAGTAGTGTATCCAGGAATCGATCCTCGACGCGGCGATGATACGCCAATCCGGCCGACGCGACCAAGGTATGACGATCGCTTTCGTCCAACAGCACGCCTAGCGGAGCAACGATTCGGCGGCTAGAGGTGCGGTGCATTTTGTCACGCAAGATCATGCGATACGACACCGCTTCGTTGGCGACAGCACATCGAGCGGCAAAATAGTGTTGCCACGGATTACCCTCGAGCTTGGCAAGCACGTCGATTTTGCCGTGAACGTCAAGCATTCGGTTACCGCGTGTGACTTGGTAATCGAGTTCAAAGGCACCGATTTTTTCACCCTTGGGGTTGGTAAAATGGCCGATCGTGCGAATCACGCCGCGTTCGGCTTTGGCAACGATCGTTTTCATCTGGTCGCATACCATTTGCGATTCGTTCTCGGTCGACTTCTTCTTTTGCGTCCCGGAAACGCCCACCAACCGCATCGAAAAACGATTGCCGCGGGCTTGGCCGCTATAGCCGCCTTTGACCCCGCCGGTTTGCGGATCGATCGCGATTTCGATGAACGCGTTTTGCAGCATGCCATCGACCGCACACAATTTTCCGCCGCCGGCGACGGCATCGCGAAGGCGTTGCCCGATCGATCGACCGCGTGAACCGCCGCCTGCTTCGTTTCGCGCCACCGAGAAACCAAACGCAGGCACATCGACCGTCACCATCGACTGTTTTCCGCTGCCGGTCACTGCGTAGATGTGCTCCTCTTTGACCGCCGTGCCGTCGATCGCCACCGTATAGCGAACGGGACAAGGTGTAGGGTTGATCAAACAGAGATTTCCACCGTGTTGACTCGGCTTGAGTCCGATCGATGCCAGCATCGACTGCTCGCAGCCGTCCGCGGATCCGTCACAGACTTTGCCGGTTGCCAAGGCAATCATCGCCTGCAAATTGGCGTGATTTTGATTGGCGATCGACTTTTGCGTTTGCGTCACCATCGATGAAAGTGCATTGGATTGTCCCCCCGTCACTTGCGACACCAGCGCGGTATCGGCTCCGCTGGACGCCGCCCCGCTGGGATCGTGGTGATAGGGTTGTTCGCCGCTGCGAAAGTATTCTGCCAGCGTCCAGAACCGCCCCAGCACAAGACTCCACGAGGCAACTCGGCGAACATCCCGGTAGCTGTCACTTTCGTAGCCAGGCCAATGCACGAGCAACCCCGTAGCGATTTCACCACTGTCAATCGCTTCGCCAAGTCGAGGGCCGAGGGCCAAGAAGGCGGATTCGCCCGATGCATCGATTGGTTTGGCGGTCAACGCATGAATTTCCACGCCTCCGGTGTTTCGCACCACTTTGGCTTCGTCCCCGAAGCCGCTGCCATTTTCGAAATCGACCGAAATCATGCCATCCACGCCCAGTGACGCAATCACCTTGGTCATATCCGTGGGGGTCGTGCCGGAGTACCGTGCGTATACCGGAGGCCGCAGTCCGATCTGGTTTGCCGTTGCTTCGTAGGCCTGGGCGATCGCGTTCTCGGTATCCGAATAGGTCATCGCATCCAGACTGACGTCGCCAGCGAGCCCACCGCCGGCCCAGCCCCAATTGCCGCAGTTCAGTTGGCTGACAAGCCGGTCGAGGTCTTCGCGGTGGGATGCCGCAATCTCGGACGCCATCGACGCGTCGATCAGCACGTTGCGGGGTGTCGCCAGCAGGCTGGTCGCAGCCGCCGCCGAATCGGACGATTCGTCTCCGCTGTCATCGTGATCGTTTTGCAACGCGGTAAAGAAGGCGGGGAGCGTTGATTTGGAAAGCAACGTTAAATCGACGAGATGGGGGTCGGACGAAAAATAGTGGTCACGTTCCTCGGCCAACGCGTCGTAGCAATCGTGTAGCGCCGCAACACATTCGCCCGCGTTGCCGGCGACAAACGCGTCCGCTGCGGTGACCAGTTTGTTTTGAAAATGAATTTCATCCAAATTGCTGGTGTACCGCAGTCGCCGCGTCATGACTTGGATCTGCAGCATCGCGTAGCCCAGCGCGAAAAAGTCTTCGGCTTGGATCGTCCGTTGTTCGGTTTGCAACGAACGGGGCGATTTTGACAAACCAAGCGAATCGAGCAGCTCGCGGCGATCGGCCCCCGTGATCCACTGAATCGCTTCGTTGGCTCGGCAATTCGCTTCGAAATCCGCTGGCAATTGCGAAACGCTCAGTGTCGGGACGACGATCACGCGGCGACCGGCACCCAAGTCCGGCGGGCTATCGGCGCGGTACCAGGTTGGGGTCTGCTGTGACGCCGCAACCAACTCGGGGTGCCACAGCACAGTCCATGCGGCCAACAAGCTGCGTGCGTCCTGTTCGCCTGCATGTTTGGGGAAATCCTCTAACGTCGATACGGGGATCAAAATACAGCACTCGTCAATGCTCGCCATAACAGACTAAATTTGAGTTGGAAGGAGGGTCGTTTTCGATACAATCCAGCTATCTTATTTGCTTTGTCGCAAAATCCCTTCATCGAATCTCGCTGCAGGTGACCACATTGGTGGCTCGGCCGCAGCAGAGATGCGACCGCAGCGGACCTAGAAGCAAGGAATCAAGGCGTAGGGAAATCGAGACGCAGGGGATCGAGGGTCCGATAGCTGGTGGTTGTTTTTGTCTATTCTTGCCGGAACGGTCGAGTTGCGACACCAAGCCAGCTGAATTTCTTGCCCGTTCCTGATTCGCGGAGCCTACAATCGCTACGCAGAGCATCAGGGTCGTCAATATCCCCCCATTTGTCACCACTGGGAATCACGTCACCATCGGTAATCGCGGCAGACGTTGTGCCATAGCGGTCCCATCGCGAGTCGCCGCAACGGCAAATCGAGGTGAACTTGCAAGCGGGCGAAGATCCGCAACTTGATTAAAATGGACAGAGGAAGCGATGGCAGAAAGCTTAAACGCATTCACAACCGGTCGTCTCGTCCAAACAAACACAAGAAAACGTGCTGAAACACAGTGCAATACGGACCGTCAGCCTTTACAATACAGTCAAAATGATTCCGCTGTGGTTCGAAATCATCGCATCAGCGAGTCGTTGTCGCTCCGTTTTGCCCCGCGGTTTCCTGTCCGTTTCGTATCGAGTTGGGTGGGAAGCCGAGACGTTTTAAGAGCCGACCTCACAACTTTTCCTGCTCATCTATTCGTTGACAAACATTCTCTCTGACGCAATCCACGAGAAAGATTAAATGGCTTCAAGCTCCGGTGTATGGGGAATCGAAATCGGCCAATCAGCACTCAAAGCGCTGCGTTGTTCGATCGTGGACGACGAAGTGGTCGCGGATGCGTTTGATTTTATCGAATACCCCAAAATCCTTAGCCAACCCGAAGCGGTGCCTGAGGAATTAGTAGCGGACGCGATCAATCAATTGCTTGACCGCAACGACGGCTTCAACGAGAAAGTCGTGATCAGCGTGCCCGGCCAGACTGGTTTGGCCAAATTTTTCAAGCCACCGCCGGTCGAGCTGAAAAAGGTGGCGGACATCGTTCGCTACGAAGCACGTCAACAAATCCCGTTTGACCTTGCTGACGTCGTCTGGGATCACCAGATGATGCCGGGCAGTTTGATCGAGGAAGGCTACGCGCTTGAGAGCGAAGTCGGCTTGTTTGCGATGAAACGCGACCAGGTTTATCGCCAACTGCAACCGTTCGTCGAAGCGGACATCGAAGTCGACCAAATCCAGCTCGCCCCGCTGGCGCTTTACAACATGATCGCGTTTGATCGTTTGCACGAGCGGTTGGCCAACGAAGCGTTTGACGTCGACAATCCGCCCGATTCGCTTGTGCTGCTGTCGATCGGTACCGATTCGAGTGATTTGATCATCACCAATGGTTTCCGCATTTGGCAGCGTAGTATGCCGATCGGCGGTAACCACTTTACCCGCCAATTGACCAAGGATTTGAAGCTCACCTTTGCCAAGGCCGAGCATCTGAAACGCAACGCTCGCGAAGCGGTCGATCCCAAGCTGATCTTCCAAACGATGCGTCCGGTGTTCAATGATTTGGTGACCGAGGTTCAGCGTTCGATCGGATTTTTCCGCAGCATCGATAAACAAGCCAATGTGACCGGCATGGTGGTCGCGGGTAATACGGTCAAGATGCCTGGTTTGGCAGCCTATCTGAGCAAAAACCTGGGCTTCGAAGTCGACACACTTGATCGATTCAACCGCTTGACCGGCGACGATGTCTTGTCGATTCCGACGTTCCGCGACAACGCGCCGACCTTCGCGGTGTGCTATGGACTGTGTCTGCAAGGTCTCGACTTGGCTCAAGTGCACGCCTCGTTGGTACCACAAGAGATTCTGACCGAGCGGATGATTCGGGCCAAAAAACCTTGGACCCTCGCCGCGCTGGCCGCGTTGTTATTGGGCATGATTGGTCACTATTTCTTGACCGAAAAGAATTGGGAAGTGACGCATCCGGATCACTGGGACGGAGCTCAAGGGGTCGTCCAACAGATGTCCAGTTATTCGAGCGAGCATAAGGGCGAAGACCAAAAACTCGACGCCAAGCTGACGTTTCTCAATGCACTTGGCAAAGAGGTATCCGGGAATTCCGAACGGCGATTGGTTTGGTTGGAAATGTTGCGTGTGATCAACGGAATGATTCCTCGCGAAGAGTACCCCAACGGCGTCATGCCCGAGCCCAAAAATCGCAAGCCCTTTGATGAACGCAAGGCGATACACATCACACAGGTCGAAACGAAACATTTCGAAGACCTCGCGACGTGGTATACCGAGGACGTCAAAAAGCGTTACAAGGAAGAACTGCTCAGTATTCGTAAAAACACCGGCCGCGAGGTCGACCTTGAAGAGCTCAATGCGTTGCCTGGTCCAACCGGCCCAGGTTGGGTGATTCAGTTGACCGGATACCACTACTACAACAGTCCCAAACGAATGGGCCATGAAGGTAGCAACCACGTTCGCAACTTGTTGACGACCAACTTTTTGGACAAGTCCTTCAAATTGCCTGATGAAGAGGGCAACCTGATTGAATTCACGCCTCAGGAATATGGATTGTCATATCCGATCTTGCTGCGTGACGACAAACCGACTCAGATCCAGGTGCCCAATCCGCGGTACGATCAAGAGGAGGTATTTAAAGCTCAAACTGCGATCGCCGAGCGAAATTTCCCCGAGGGCAAAACGCTTGACGATCTTGAAGAGATCATCAATCGTCCTCCGACGCTGACTGTGCTTCGACTCGATTTTGATTTCCAAGTGCTCTGGCAACCGACGATGTTGTCGGACCGAATCGAAGCCAAGCGATTGGCCGAAGAAGAAGCCAAAGCCGCCGAGGAAGCCGCAGCCGGTACGGATGACTCCGTCGCCATGAATGCTCAATAATCGGCGGATACTGTAGTCGGCGGATCCCATAATTCGCCGATCCCATATTCGCCGATCCAGTCATTCGCGAATCCAGTTCGCCTCAGCGGCGACTTTACCAATTCAAACACCGTTCCGAAATCAAACCGTTAGAGTTTCCAATGGGACAACTAAAAGAACAACTTGCCGTCGTGATGCGTTACGGATTCTGGATCGGAGTCGGTTTCGTGGCGATCACATCGATTGCGGTGTGGTACTTGTCGACCTCAAGTCTGCAGGCCGAGGCCGATTCACAGCAGTCGAAAATCAAGAGTGCGTTTGCATCGGTCACCAGCTTGCAAGGCGAGTTATCAACGCACCCCAATGCAAAATCGCACGAGAAAATGCAGGCGTTGATCGAGACGCGTGAAGACGAAGTGCTGCAAGCGTGGACGGAAATGTATGCTCGGCAACGAGGGCTGTTGACTTGGCCACAAGAGTTGCAGCAAGACTTTGTCGACGAGTTCAAGGACTTGATCCCGATCGAACGCTACATTCCTTATCCTGCCGAGGAGCTCGAGAAAGAAGCAACGCTTTTGAATCGATACCGCTATTACATCGGCTTGATTCTGCCTGAAATCGCCACCATAGCGCGTGCCGAATGGAATGCACAATTTGACCCCACCTTTAATCCATCGCTGGACGACACCACGGGGATTCGCAACCTGTTAAAGCCTCGGATCACAGTCTCGGGGACTAAAAACGAACCGCTGGTGCAGTGGAGTGCAGGTAGTCAGCAGCAACTGCTTACCGACCTGTTCCCTTGGCGTGGATCACGGCCGTCGACCTTGCAAGTCTATTACTCGCAGGAAAATGTCTGGATTCTAAAGCAGATCCTGCAGATCATTGACACTGTCAACATTGATGCCAAAGAAGCATTTGAAGCCAAGATCCGCGAAATCAAAACGATCAAAATTGGTCGGTCCGTGAACGTCAGCCCCGGTGCGATCAAGCAAGTCGCCTCGCAAACCGCGGGCATGGGGATGGATGGTATGGGCATGGACATGGGCATGGACATGGGCATGGGCAGCGACATGGGCATGGGGATGGATGGAATGGACGGGATGGGTGGCATGGGCGAAGCCACTGACCCCGGTGACAATCGTTATGTCGGTACCGACTATGTACCCATCACCGGTGCGGCACTGCGTTCGGCACTGGAGAGTGATTCGCCAGCGGATGTGAATTTGGCGGTTGCCAAACGTGTTCCCGTGATGATGGCGGTGCGAATGGATCAACGGGCCGTTCCTGCACTGATTGCCGCATGTGGAAACGCTCCGTTGATGATCGAAGTCAAACAGGTTCGGTTGCTGCCAGCCGGAGCGTCGTCTGCAGCCAGCGCCGGTGGCGGAGGCGATATGGGAATGGAGATGGGAGGCTCTGACGGCGGCGGAGGCGGAGGATTCGGCGCGCCGAGCGGTGGCGGTTTCGGCGGTGGCGAAAGCATGGGCATGGGGGGGATGGATGGCATGGATGGTGGCATGGGGGGCGGCGGCATGGCGATGGCCCAAACCCCTGCGACCGAAAATCCCTACGATATCGATGTTGAGGTCTATGGACTAATCTCGATCTACAATCCTCCGGACAAGAGCAAACTTGGGGTGGATCAAGTGGACCAGGAGACGGTCGTCGAAGGTTTAGTGGGTGATAAACCTACGACCTCTAACGAAAATCTGCCGTCTCCGGCGACCAGTGGTGCCCCCGCCACGCCGCCTGCAGCCGCACCAACGCCTGCACCGGCCCCGGCATCACCTGAGCCAGTACCCGCCGAACCGGCGCCTGCTGGGCCGGCACCCGCTGCACCGGCGCCCGCTGGACCTGGGGCTACTGCACCGGCGCCCGCTGCACCTGGGGCTACTGGACCGGCACCGGGCGAACCGGGGGCGCCTCCGGCAGTCGTACCGCCAGCCGCCGATCCCAACGCGGCGGCAGCGACCAATCCTGCTGCTGCACCGCCCCCCTCTTAGATCGAGCGATCTTCTCGTCTTAGAAATTGGCGATTGGCATCGTAAAAACTTGTGGGCCGCTTAGCGGTCTTGATATATTAAAAGGATGCAAGATTCGTTTACGGGAAATGTTTACGGGAAATCATGAACGCCCAAAAACGATCGTATTGCATAACTGCACCACTCTTCTCACTAAGCCATCTGCACGGGCCGTTTTCGGGGAAATGACATGGATTCAAACAAAATCAAAGACTTGGCGATCAGGCATGTCGAGAAAGTCATTTTGGCGATTTTCGCCGTCGTCTCTGCATTCCTTGTCTACCAAGCGATGCAGTTGCCCGAGTTCACTCAAGAACCGACACGGCTTCGCGACGACGCCACGCGTGTAAAGAACGAGGTCGACGACGACCATACCGACGCGATCATTCCCGAACGAGAAGCATTGGCGATTGATATTGTCGAGCGGACCAAACGAACGATCAAACCGGTCGATATCAAGGTCGGCTACGCTCAAATCGCTCCATGGATCGAAGTCGAACGAAACGATTCGTTCAAGCGACGCGACCCCGAGTTGTTTGCCCCGCTGAAACTGCAAATGAAGAGTGTGATCGGCACGATGGCCATTCGCTCGAAAGATGGGGAGTATGATTTGGCGAAGCTCGAGCCAGCCGATCCGATTGTCGTCGAAGAAAAGAAAGAGCGTCCCCGCCGCAGTTCGCGTCGTGGGCGAGGCATGGCCGGGGATGAGGGAATGTACGGCGAAGAGATGTCGGGAATGATGGGGATGGACGAAGACATGTCGGGAATGATGGGAATGGAGATGTCCGGCATGATGGGCCCCGAGGGCAGCATGGCGGGAGCCGCGGTCCGTCGATTGGATCCCAAAAACAAATATTCACTTTACTCGGTTCCCGCCACCTTGACCGATTTTAAAACCGGTGGCGTGATGAAACCCGTGCCGACGGTCGCTCGCTTTATTGCCGGGACGGCGGCGCTGCCGCATAAAGCGATCTATGAATCGTTCAGTAAATCGCTTGCGGATTCGTCGAACTATCGACCGGAAGACCGAGACACGCCCAAGTACTGGAATTTCCAAGTCCAACGAGCTGACGTTACCGACAAGTCGGTTGACCAACTTGCCGAAGGCGACTGGGTTGATCGCAAAGATCGCGAATTTCATATGAAAATCGCTGCCATTCTCTGGGCCGGAACGGCACCCGAGTTGGTGCCGGTCGATTACCGCGACGATTTGCTGACGATGTGGATCCCGCCGATGTTGATGGAAGACTATTCGGGTTTTGCTTTGCACCCCATGATTCCAATGCTCACGAAGCTTGAACTCAAAGCGCTCGAGAAGCCCGAAACCATCGTCGAGGATCCGTGGAAACGACTTGGAGAAGGTGGCATTTTTGAAGGCATCGATATCAAACGCACCGATGTGAATTTAAACGAGGTGGGAAGAGAAGGCGGAATGATGATGGAGAGTGGTTATCAGATGAATTCTCCGTTCGGGTTTGCTGGCGTTGAAGAGGATCCGTCAAATTACAAACTGATCCGCTTTTTCGACTTTGATTACTCCTCCTTCGACAATCTTTCCCCAAAACCGGGTCGCAAATACGTTTATCGTGTTCGCGTTTCGGTGAAGGACCCTAACTTTCCCGATAACCCGCTACTGCAACCCGCAGCCAAAACGCTGCATCCGGATGCCTACGATCGGGTGAGCGAGTTGCAAGCCAAAGCGGAAAAGAAATACGCCCCCGAACGAGCCAAGGGTACCCGTCGATCGATCAGCGAATTTCGTGATTTTGAGCGTTGGACGCCTTGGAGCGAGCCAAGTGCGCCGGTTTCGCTGCCCACCGAAAACACCGTGCTTGCCGGTCCTGTGGTTCCGCCATCCATCAAGACGCTGAACTTCAGAAATCGCAGCATTCCGTATGCAAAAAGTGAACCGACCGTAAAAATGGTCGTTTCTAAATTTGATGCGGCGTTAAGAACTCGCGTCCCGATGCAAATCGATGCGACCGAAGGCACGGTGCTGAGCAAGACGGCAGAATCAACCGATGTCATCGATCCGTTGACCTTGGAAATCAAGAAGCTGCCCAACGCGAAAATCAGCAACCGCTCTACCGTGATTGCGATCGATGGTGGAAACCCGCTTGCCATCGTTAGCAGTGACGACTTGAAAGAGCCCGGCAATGTGTTGATCTTCAAGGACAACGGCGAGCTGGATGTTTCCAACGAAGTGGACGATTTGCAACCGTACCGAATCTATTCATTCGCCGACGAAAAGGGCGAATAGGTTAACGGAAGAATCTCGGCGGCGCGAGGCAATCGCTTCGCCGAGGCAAAACTTGGGTGTGCCGCCAACAATAGCGGTAACATCGGGGGCGTTGCATCGGCAAGCGTACCAAGTTCGCCATCGTCAATGCCGCCGTTGATTCGCGAATCCAAGATCGCTTGGTTCAGCTGCGTGCCAAACGGCCCATACGGGTACTTCTGAAGATCAACGGTTTGACGAGCAGCATAGTAGGTTTCCGCCGTCAGATTCGCTCCAAAGTCGACTCCGACATGTTCGGCAGCGGCGGCGTCATAATCGCGGCTATGCTCGTACAGATCGATCAACAAGCCGCGGGCAAGACGGTTATCAGGATAAGCGTTACGCAGCCGTTTGGCATCCGCCATCGCACGCTCGGTGTTGCCAAAGAACCAATGGGCACGGGCGAGCCCGACCTTGGCAATCACGGACAATTGATTCAGCTGAGTCGCCTCGCGTAACCAACGCAGCGCTTCGAATTGGTTGTCCCGCGTCAACTCGAGCAGCCCGAGTTGATGGTGTACCTGCCAAAAATTTTGCTCAACCAAAAGCAGCTGGTTCAAGATCCTAGCGGCTTCGTCGTACCGATACAGTGTTTGCCACAGCAACATTGCGTCGGCCAAACGGGCGTTCGTCAAATCAGGATCTAATTTCAACGCTTCCTCGGCAGACTCTCTGGCGGTTTGAATTAACGCGATCGAATCCTCGGTCGAGCTTTGGGCGGCCAATGTGATCGAAGTCAAGGCAATGCCACCCAGCGGGGCAGCCCAGCTTTTGTCTTGCCGATGTGCCGATTGGAAACACGATAACGCTTTTCGCAACCCTTCGGGGCTGTCGGGATCGGCACGCCCGACACCGTCAACCAGACAACTAAACGATCCCGCCGTCAGTGATGAGCCTTCGTCACCGGAGGAGGTCAGCGAGCGACCGACTGCGAGAGCCAATTCGGAAGCGAGTTGCGACTGCTCTAACAAACTTGCGCTGGCGAGGGACTTGAATGTCTGTCCCCACAATTGATTTCCAGTGCGTGCGGAAACAATTCGCAAATTGATTTCGTCCCACAGTTGTTCGCCCTCCCGGCTGGTCGTCAAATTTCCGGTGACAAGCGCATCGACATCCAGTTCGCGACCGATCGCTTGGAATTCATCACGCGTGGTCGCGACAAAGGGACGAAACGGAGTCACGTTTACGTCTTTGAGTCGGCTGAGTTCATTGACTAAAAGGACGGCAATTTCGTCGCCACGATCGATCTTCTGATCCCCCAGCGGTTGGCCTGCTGCTAACGAGGCGAGCCGAGTTGGCTCGCCCTGCATACTGGTGAAAGATAAAACCGCCAGACTATTGATGTCTCCGAGTGTTTCGGCATGATACTGCATCGCCAAACCACCGAGGATACCGCCCAAAGCGCCACCGGTAACAAATTCAAAGAAGCGACGACGGACGAACACCCCTGCGCCATGGCCGTGCTGGACATGTTGACCAATGGGATCGAGCACCGGACCGCGGCGACGCAACCGCAGCGCGATGTCGTGGGCCGAAGCCGGACGGCTCGTAATCTCTTTGTTTAAACATTCGCTGATCAGATCAGCGAGTTCGACGTCCGAGCGTCGACGCAGTGGATCGACGTCGGGCGTCGATTCGAGCGTCGAAGCGAAGCGGGCGCTAGCGGTGGAGCCATCAAACGCACGTTTGCCATAAAACGCTTCGAACAACAGGCATCCGAGCGCAAAGATATCCGCAGGAGGCCCCGCCGTTTCGCCTCGCGCCTGTTCGGGAGCCATGTAACCGGGAGTCCCCATCACAACCCCCTCGCTCGTGCGTCCTCCTGGATCACCGTCAAACAAACCCCGCTCGGATCGGGACAACCCAAAGTCAAAAAGCTTGACGGCGATTGGATGGGCCGCTGATCCGTTTTTTGCGAGGCTTACCACGCCCCCCTTTTGGCCAGCCGAACTACACTGCATCACCATGATATTTTGCGGCTTCAAATCACGGTGCACCACACCGGCGCGGTGGGCAACCGCCAACGCATCGGCAATCTGGGCTCCGATCTGACGGACCGTCGCCGCATGACAAGAGGTTTTGGCCAAATATTGGTCCAATGTCTCGCCTTCGAGCAATTCCATCACCGCAAACGGATTTGAATCCGTCACCCCCACATCAAACAGTTCGACGATGTTCGGGTGGCTCAATGCAGCGACCGCACGTGCCTCGCGTTCAAAGCGTTCACACAGCGAAGCCCGCTTTTTCTGATCTTGGGTCGATTTCCCAATCGACAACATCTTGATGGCAACCTTGCGATCAAGCCGCGTGTCGATCGCCTCGTACACGATCCCCATCCCCCCTTGGCCAAGGATACGGCTGATCAGGTAGGGGCCTATTTTGCGGCCGATCGACTCGGGCGAACTCCCAGAAACCGGGATCGCGTGCGTCGTGAAAGCAAAGGTGGATCGCACGGGATTGGTCGAGTCCGCTTTGGAAATTTCGTCGCGGACCGCGATCAGTTCATTTCGTAAGATTTCGGCATGTTTTCCCGCTTTTGCTTTGACCACACTTTCAATCGAGGGCGCATTGCCATTTCGCAATGCCTGTTCGTAATCGAGACAGATCGCGTCAAGTCTGGCGAGTTCGGTGGCGGTCAAATCATTCAGATCCATCATTTTTTACTCCAGCATCACACCCGCGTTCGCAGTTTCCATTCCGCGTTGCATTTTTCGAACCGCTCTCGTATTCACGCCAAACTGTTCGGCCGCCAGACGTGCGTTCGATTTTCAAGGTTACGCTATGATCGATTTTCCATTGCCTATGCGTCGGGCCTTATGCCTCGGGGCTAATGCGTCGGGTTGTAAAAAATAGAACGCAACTTCAAAACTATTGGTCCAACATGTTCTAAAGCCAACATGTTCTTTAGCTGGCTTCGTCCGCTTTCGCTTCGTCGGCTTTGGCCTCGGTCCACATCCGCCGAATCAATTGCAAGCGTCGTTCGACCGCACGCTTGCTGAGCTCTAAACGCTCTGCGATCTCGTCGACGAGAAAACCGTCCATCCGCATTACGGCGATTTGGCGAAGTTGTTCATCACCTAATTGGTCAAGAAGCGTTTCGCACGCCTCGGCAAGCTCGGCCCGCACATCGGGCGAGGAATCATCGCTGGGGACATTCCCGATTCCCACCTCTCGGCCTTGTTCGTTGGGATCGATAAAAACCGATTCGCCACGGATGTTGCCTCCCCCCCGTTTTTGACGGGTGTGATGCCGTAAATGGGCGTTTACTTTGCGGGATGTCAGCGTGATGAGCAGGCCCCAAAGGTTCTCGGGGGCGTGAAGATCCGGAAATTGATCACGCCGAACGCCTGCAATGAAGCTCTGAAATGCGGCGATCGCGATATCTTCTTCATCGGCGGTTCGCCGCAAATTGGGGGGCATTCGTTTCGCTGCCAAACGCACCAAACTGTGATAATAGTCGTTCCACAGCGTCTCCGTAGCCGCCTCGTCACCGATGCGTACCCGTTCGAGAAGCTCTAGAAATTCACTTCCTGATTCGTCCATACAATCAATAATAGACCGATTGGGGGTGTTATGGGAACGTGGGTTCCGATTGTTCCCTCAGATGCTAGCGACCATGCCGAACCGCCACACCGGGGTAAACAGCCACCGCCCGCTTTAGCGTGTCCTCGAAAAGGTAATGATTGCCGAGCCTAGATTGGCGGATTGCCTGGTGTCGCTCCATCGACAAGGCCGGCAATTAGCACGAAGCGTTGTAAAAAAATTCTTGGGAACGTTCGCGGTCCGTTGGGGGGCAAGTATTGAGCATTGCACGTTCATTTTTTCAGCTTGAAGTAGGGGGCGACCGCCGCGTTCCCACTGCCCGTGGATCATTCATTTATTTTATCATCGGATTCAGCTTCGATCCGATCCGCTTTTACCTCGGCTTCCGCTTCGACCTGCTCTGCCAACGCCTCGCCTTCGACTTCGACGCGGTCCGCAATTCGCTCCAGCTCGGCTTGTGGCCGGTCACGACGTTGGCGAGTTTCCTCGGCCAGCAATTCAACTCCCTTGCGGGTCATCTCGGCTTTTCGCTCTGCTTCGCTGCGAACCACGTCCGCTTTGCGGTCACTCGGTGACTGCGAACAGCCACCGCCCAGCGACATGCATCCCAACAGCAATACAGATAACAGCACCCAACGTCGAATCCCCCACGTTCCCGCTTTGATGCTCAAATCGAACCATTTCATCGGCGTCGCGCCTTGTTGAAAATTGGGTTTGTCGTGTTTCTTAGATCCGCTGTTTTTTACCAACTCTCCGCAATCTCTGCTTGCGGAGAGGTAACTGCCGCATCGGCCGGCTGTGAGACTTCCCTGGAATATCCAATGCCCCAAACAAAGACAACAGAGCAAACGTTGTACCGACCGGGGAACGATCAACGCGTCACGGAACACCGTTTGCTCATTCCCGCCAAAGCCTTACTGCAGAACAGATCACGCACTGTAACGGGTCACGCACTGTAACGGGTCACACCCAGTCACCGATCACTTACAAGGAACATTGAATGAACGGCGTCCCTTTCGATATTTCAGGCGACTCGGATATTGGAAGAAAGCGATCCGAAAACCAGGACCACTTTCTAATCGCGGATCTACGGCGTCAATTGATTGTTCGCGGAACGGATGTTCCCGACGCCGCGAATCGCGAGATATTTGGCTGCCAAGAAGGCAACCTGCTTGTGATTGCCGACGGCATGGGCGGTCATCGCGATGGCGAACGCGCCAGTCGTACTGCGATTGAAGCGACCGCCCAATATGTGTTGGACATGATGCATTGGTTTTTGAAGTTATGTTCCGACGATGAACAAGACTTTATCGACGAGCTGTCGCAATCGCTGACATCGGTCCAGCGAAAAATCTGGTCGGTGGGCGAGGGCGTCCATCGCTGCATGGGAACCACCGTCACGATGGCCTACTTGCTCGGATCACGTATGTACGTGGTGCACGCGGGCGACAGTCGTTGCTACCTGCTCCGCGACCAAAAGCTGAAACAATTGACGACCGACCACACCGTCGCTCAGCAATTGATCGACGCCGGAGCACTACGCGAATCCGACGCGGCCATCCAGCAGTGGCGACACGTGTTGTGGAACTGCGTCGGTGGTGGTAACCAAGAAGTTCGGCCCGAAGCGGTGCGCTGCACCCTACAAACCGGTGACGTCCTGTTGCTGTGCAGTGACGGATTGACCGGGATGGTCGATGATGATCGCATCACGACGATTTTGGTGGACAACGAGAACAGCCAGACCTGCGTTGCCAAACTGATCGAGGCGGCAAACGCCGAAGGGGGCGAAGACAATATTTCTGCAATTGTCTGCCGCATCAATCACATCGACGAGAGCTGCGACACCCACCCCGCGGCGAAATTGGATACGACGACCGCGTAGCGTTTTGGATAGCAGAGCGACGCAATGTAGATGGCATTGGGCTTGCGCCGCGCCGACTAGAGCGTCGATGGCATCACACTCGCGATCATCGCGTGATACTCGACCGGCAATCCGTGCTCGATCGCTCCGTCGATCACATGGTTGTGATACCAGTCGGCGGGGACAAGCGAGTTGTCGATACGATCGGCGATCGCTTGATACAGAAACGTGGTGATCGTGCGACTCGCGACTTGCACCTCGACCGCCGCATGCTCGTAGCCTACCCCGAGTGATTCGCAGCGATCGAGGTTCTCTTTTTCACTGACCAGCGTTTCGTAGATGACTCCCCACAAGATGTCGTCATCATCGTCGGTCGCGAACGCGTTCGCTTTGCCGGTCCCGTCGATGCCACGCTTGTGAAACAGCAGCTTTCGTCCGCGAACAAACCCAACGCCCCGGACCATCGCACTGGGGCATCGCGCGCGAAGCCGCGACGTGGACATGTTGGAACCATATGCAAAATGATGAAACGTTTGCATCACACCCTCGTTACATTTGGCAGCCGCCGCCACAGCAGCGTGGTGCACCACATGCCTCGCCGCCGCCCGCCATCGGCAAGGACGCACCACTGCGGACCGTCGGGGCCGCAGTGACGCTTAATTGCCGTTCCATTTTTTTGTTGCCACAATGAGGGCATTCAGCAACTTCGTCTTCACGACGCAATAATACTTCGACCACCTGTTTACAGGGTTTACATTCGTATTCGTAGAGGGGCATCGTCTTGTAGAATCCCAAGAGGTTAAGTGTTCTTTGCATCGATTATAGACAAACCGACTCCTTTTCCGCAAAACATGTTTGGGCCTGCACGATGAAAATTAAATCTCTTAGCCGTGAACAAGTCCGATCGGTCGACCAGCAAGCGATCGAGATCTACGGAATGTCGGGATTGGTATTGATGGAAAATGCAGGTCGGGGGGCGGCCGAGGTGATCCAGCGAAATGCCGCCACCGGCCGCGTCGTGATCCTGTGTGGCAAAGGCAACAATGGCGGCGACGGCTACGTGATTGCGCGTCATTTGGACTTGATGGAACGCCAAGTGCGTGTGGTTTCGGTGGTCGAGCTCGACGCTTTGTCGGGGGACGCCGCCGCCAACGCGGCAATTGCCCAAAAGGCCGAACTTGACGTGCAAGTCGCCACCACCGCCGAATCGATGCGATCCCATCTACGCGATTGCGAGGTGATCGTCGATTGTCTGCTCGGTACCGGAGCGACGGGGCCGCTGCGAGGAATTTACGCGGACGCCGTCAAAATCGCCAATCAAACCAAGGCGATCCGAATCGCCATCGATGTCCCGACGGGAATGGATGTCGACAGCGGCGAAGCGGACCCTGATACCTTCCAAGCGGAATTGACGATCACGTTTGTCGCCAAAAAAATTGGCTTTGAGTATGAAGGGACGCAGTCGCGACTCGGCGATATTGAAGTCGTTCCGATCGGAGTGCCGCGAAAACTGCTGCGTCAATGGGCTGTTGAAGCGTGAGGGTATGCGCGGGATTGTTAGCCGAAAACCGTTATCGTTCAATGTCGGTTTCATTCGCGGCGCGATTATTCAGTTCACGCAGTTGATGCATCGTTTCAATGATCGCTTCGGCCTGCAAGCGAATCGCCCGCTTGAATTGTCCCGCTTCGACAGACGCATCGCCTTGTTTTTGCAGCTTGTCGATTTTGCCCCAATCCATCAGCCAATTTCGTTGCGAAGCGGCGGTGCGAAGTTCTTCAACCGTTTCACCCAACCGATCATAGATCTGTTTGTTGGGTTTGGCTTGATAGCGGCGATAGGGGCCCTTGCCGCCCGGCGTTTTCGCCAACGGCCGCGTCTTGTGTTTCGGTTTGCTCTGCAGATATTGTGCGACACAGAAACCCGCAGCGATCACTCCGAGAATGAACGCAATAATCATCGGTCCCAATGCTTTGCTGACCGGCGTCTGCAGCACGGTCATCGCGAGCCCCAGGCCTAACGCACCGAGAAAACAAATCACAGCCGTCCCAATCAACAGCGGTGATACCGCCGCCGGCTCCTGTTTTCGCGAGTGCCGTTTCGTCTGAGACGGCTTTCCAATGATCTCCGCGAAATCCTCTGCGACACGAACGATAATGACGGTCGAGTTATCCGGGCCCCCTCGAAGGTTGGCCAAATCGACCAAAACTCGCGTTGCCAAATCCTCGGGCAAACAATCCATCAGCGTCGCGATCTCTTCGTCTTCGACTTGCCCGGATAGTCCGTCGCTGCAGAGCAGGAATTGGTCCCGCGATTGAATTTCAAAAGGCCCTTCCAAATCGACTTCGACATTGGCATTTGGCCCGAGCGAACGCGTGATCACGTTTTTAGGGATCGATTGTCCCAACACGCTGTCGGGATGAATTTGTCCGCTCGCTTCCATCTCCCAAACCAACGAGTGATCGAACGTCAACTGTTCGAGCACTCCATCTCGCAATCGATAGGCTCGCGAATCCCCGACATGCGCGATGACCGCTCCGACGGGCAGAATCGCCAAACTGCTGGCGGTGGTGCCCATATTGTGAAATTCAGGATTTTGCTGGCCACGTCGATGAATTTCCGCGTTGGATTCTCGCACCGCCATCCGCAGTGCTTCGGACGAATCCTCTTCGGGCGAGCGAAAGTATTGCATTGCAATGTGCTCGGTCGCCAAACGGCTGGCCAATTCGCCAGCAGCATGCGCCCCCATCCCATCGGCCACCACAAACAGATGCCCGCGATGATGAAACCGCTCGGGACTGCCCGCCATCAGTACTGCCATCGAATCTTGATTATTCGCGCGACGCATACCGACATCCGTCAGTTGCGAATAATGAATACCAGGCTTCCAAGATTCCGACACAGATAGTTGACTCGCGTCGAGGTGGTTCACAGTCATACAGGCCTATATTGTAACC
>NZ_JBFHFD010000068.1:0-20497 GCF_041583735.1 Novipirellula sp. | reverse complement strand
GGCTGAAGTGATCCGCGTCGGTGACCAAGAGCAATTGGTCTATCCCAGTGCGGTGGCGACGATCGCGTATGACCCGCAAACCGGCAAGTCGTTGTGGACGGTTTATCACGATGGCATGAATGCGTCGGCGCGACCAATCTACGTCAATGGTTTGGTGTTGATTACCAACGGCATGGGCGGCATCGTGGCGGTGCGGCCGGATGGGACAGGCAACGTCACCAAGACTCACGTGGTATGGAATTCGACCAAAAGTGTCGCCAAGAAATCGTCACCGATTGTCGTCGATGGATTGGTCTATATGGTTACGGACGACGGGATTGTGACTTGCCGCGAGCTCGAAGATGGAAAGATGGTTTGGCAAAAACGCGCCGGCGGCTCGTACGCGGCATCGCCGATCTACGCCAGCGGCCGAATCTATTTGTTCAGCATCGAAGGGGCGATTACGACGCTCAATGCGGGACGTGAATTTGAGGTACTGGCCGAAACAGAACTCGGTGACGGGTTCATGGCATCGCCTGCGGTGGTGGACGACCAATTGATCCTGCGAAGCAAGTCGGCACTGTACAGCATCGCAAAGTAATCCAATGTCGTTGATCGCTCCGCGATCATGACGGAATTCAGTTTTCTGGTACTGGGCAAGCTTGTAGTTGGCGGAAGGTCCCCCGCTAACGCGTTTTGAAGTTGCGCTTTTTGCTGTCGCGGAGCGACATATTTCGATAGCCTTGGACTTTAGTCCGAGGGATTTTCGCCAATATCCATCGAGTCCCAGCGGGACGTTTTGTGACTTGATCGTTCGCCACAGAACGTCGCTCCGCGACTGGGTGCCAATTTCAGAACCGAAACCTTGGACTAAAGTCCAAGGCTATCCCATAAAGTGCCTCCGGCACAAAAACAGCAAACATCAAAACGTACGCGTCGCTTTAGGATCGCAATGGCGACGCGGCAGCTTGAATCACGACGCTTGCTAAGCGTCGGACGGCTATCGTGATCGGTTGCGAAGGTTCCGTTCGAAGCGGATCCGGCAACCGATCGGAACCGTTTCGCTGACCGTTGGTTTTTTGCCGGCCAGCACCGCTTCGATAGCGCGAATCACATGCGGCTCGCTGATGTTTTGGCCATCGGGGCTATCGTCCAGCGATCCCATGTAGACGATTTTGCGGTTCTCATCGAGCACAAAAAATTCAGGCGTGTACTTGGCTCCGAATGCCTTGGCGATCTGTTGCGATTCGTCAAAGAGGTAGGGGAAGTTGAATTTCTTTTCTTTGGCTCGCTGTTTCATCGCCGGCATCAAATCCGCCTCGACTTTGTTGACGTTGATCGCGACGATTGCCACGTTTTTCGCTGTGAATTTCTGTTGCAACGCAATCAAGCGATCCTCGGCATCGACGGCATACGGACAACTGCTGCAGGTAAAGGCAACCACGACGACTTTTTTGTCCTTCAAATCGTCAAGCGAATGCGTCTTGTCATCGGTACCCGGTAAATCGTTCCACTCCGGAGCGGTGTCACCAATGTTCACGGTGGTGTTAAACTCGCCAGCATAAATTTGTGCAAGCGACCATGTGGAAACCACCAAGGTTAGCATGGCGGTCGTCATGATCGAGTTCAAGTGATTGCGTGACATCATCGATTTTTGGCTGAGGAAGTTGGCTTGAAAGTGAGCAGACGCTGCGAAGAGGGATGGCGGTTCTGGCAAACTCGCGAAACCGCCTACAGATGCCGTAACACCGCCTACAGATGAACAGGGAGAAATCGTTTTTGCTCATTGGGATCGATCGCGAGGATGGGATCGATCCAAGGAATGGAATCGCCGGCAGCAAGACAATCGCTAACTCGTTTTTTAAAGTCGGGAACGATTCGCTGCAACACTTCGCGTTCGGTCCCGGCGGTATGCTCGATGCCTTCAATGTTCGCGACTCGCCCCTTTTTCCGTCCATCAGGAAGCGTCGAGACGTAGACGACGCACCCGAAGGTGGGGACGTCCGCCTGAGCAGCGGTCGGCAACGAGCGAGGCGTGGTGGGGTGATCCGAGTTCATGGTTCTAGGGGTGTGAGGGGCATTTCGAGACAAGGCGAGGGTACATTTCGAGATTTGTTTGATTCGCCAAGCGGCTATTTCGCGGCCAATTATCATGCGGCCTATGATTAAGTGATCTGTGTTCGAGATTCTAGCATGTGGCGGGATAATGGCGAGCTGAAAACCGATTCAGCGAATCAGCTCGGTATCGCCGGTGACTCAGGGGACTTGCGTTTACAATAGAGAACACGCTGTGAGACAGCGAGAACTCAAAGCGTACTGAAAACGAACTGCGAAGGGTATTCATGACATTTTGGCATCACCGTATACGTTGTTTGGATCGAATCTGCTGTGCCCTGCTGATGTTGTGTCTGATTGGCGTCGCCGGAATCGGATCGATGGTATCGGCAGACGAGGCTCGCGAAGCAGTGGATCAGGCAGCGGTCGTATCGACCGAGCAATTGATTGCCGACGTGCGGCCATCGCTGGTGACCATCCGTGTGCAAGGACGCGACGGTGATCAACTTGGGATTGGAACCGGATTTGTAATCGACGATGGCGGCTTGATCGCCACCAACATGCACGTCATTGGCGAAGGTCGTCCGTTTACGGTCGAGACATCGAGCGGCCGCAAATTGCCAGTCGTTTCCATCGAGGCGTCGGACGCGGCCAACGACTTGGCGATCATCCGTGTCGATGTGGGCGAGGACCACTTGTCGGCACTGACGTTGTCCGAGGGGGAACTGCCGCCGCAAGGCAAACGAGTGTTGGCATTTGGTAACCCACTGGGGCTGCAAGACAGCGTGGTTCAAGGGATGGTTTCCGCCGTTCGTGAAATCAGCGGCCGTGACATGATTCAACTCGCGATGCCCGTTCAGCCGGGCAACAGCGGAGGTCCGGTCGTGGACGATCAAGGCAACGTGCTCGGGATCGTGAACATGAAGTCCGCGGTCGACGACAATCTCGGCTTCGCCATTCCAATTGATGATTTGACTCCCCTGCTTGAGAAAACAAATCCGATCACGATGGATCGCTGGGTACGACTAAGCGGGCTGGATGAAAACGATTGGGAAATTGTGTTGGGCGGATCATGGCAGCAACGCGGAGGCGTGATCTCGGCAAGCGGCACCGGCAAAGGATTTGGCGGTCGATCGTTGTGCTTGTCCACCGCCGCAGAGATTGATTCCCCTTATGACATTTCCGTTTGGGTGCGACTGGACGATGAATCGGGCGCAGCGGGGATTGCGTTTCATAGTAACGGCGGCGATCGACATTACGGATTTTATCCGAGCAACGGCAAAATGCGATTGACCTGTTTCTTAGGTCCCTCGGTCTATTCGTGGCAAGTGCTCAGCGATGTGCGAAGCAAGCACTACCTACCCGAGCAATGGAATCACTTGCGAGTTCGAGTCGAAGAGGGACGGATGAAGTGTTATGTCAATGAACATTTGGTGGTCGAATCGACGGATAGGCAATTGACGAAGGGGCGTGTTGGGATCGTCAAATTCCGTGATACCAAGCCCGAGTTTCGTCGTTTTAACGTCGGTCCCGATTTGGCTTCGCCACCGTTGAGCGGCGCCGTCATGGACTGGATCGCGAGTCTGGGCAATGGAGACACGAAAGCCGGCGACATTAGTCAATCTCACCTGGACATGTTGGCGGCTAGCGGCGACGTCGTTTCGCGTGAACTGAGACGACAGGCGGTTGAACTTGAGCAAGAAGCGAAGCAGATGAAGAATCTGGCGAGCGATGTGCTGCGTGCACCGCTGCTCGATCAACTCGGCGAGTTGTTCGCCAAACCGTCCGATTCCGATGCAAGTTCAAGGAGTCGACTGGTCAAAGGCGCGATGTTGATCTCGGCGATCGAAAATCCGCAAGTTGATTTGGCGGCCTACGAAGCCAAGCTGGAAAGAATGGCTCAAGAGGTAGCCGAAGGCTTTGGACCGAAGGATGACGAGCGACAGAAACGTCAAATCCTTGACAAGTATCTGTTCCAAGAGAATGGATTTCATGGCGGCCGTGCCGAGTATTACCATCCCGCCAATAGTTTCTTGGATCGCGTGATCGATGATCGCGAAGGTTTACCGATTACGTTGGCAATTTTGTACATCGATCTTGGTCGACGGCTTGGTTTGCAAATCGAAGGGATCGGATTGCCGGGGCACTTCGTGGTGAAACAAGTGATGGAATCTGGCGAAGAGCAATTGATTGATGTGTTTGATCGGGGAGCGGAATTAAGCGACGAAGCGACAGCCGAGTTGGTCCGGCAGTTCGCCGATCGAGCGATTGCCCCATCGGATCTTCAGCCCCAGAGTGACCTCGATATTTTGACTCGCGTGCTCAATAATTTAATCGGAATCGCGACTCGCGATCAGGACATTGATGCAATGCTGCGGCGAACGGAGATGTTTGTGACGCTGCATCCGGAAGAGAATCGATATCGTTTCATGCGAGCTCAGCTGCGGGCTATTTCGGGCCGCACGGCAAGAGCGCGTGAGGATCTTGACGAACTGCTTCATCGCGAGCCTAATGGGATCAATGGACTTCCGATTCGCGAATTGAAAGCATCTCTGCAGCCCGATCGTGAGGATGACTAAGGCCGTTGCTCGGAATGTCGAAACGAGGCGGTGTCCAGGATTCAGGTTGGTTTAGGTTGCAGTAGACTGCATTATCGCAGCGGTTAAGAGAGATTTCGCTGCAATGGCAAGTAATCTCTGTTCTAGGGAAGTGCAGTAAGGTTACAATGCAGTGGGGGGTATGGGTGCACCCATCCCCGTGGTGTTGATTCCGTGATGACTCTCCATACCCCGTTGCATGACATGAAGTCCACCAAACGAAAACCGTATATCGCATCATTTGTCAGTGAAGCGGAGTCGCGTTTAGCGACAACCCATCAATTGGTAGAGGATATGGCGAAGGGTAACACCCGTGCAGAGAAACCGAGTGAAGAGGACGGCTCGAGGAATCTTCGTAGTGAAAAAACTGCGAACAGCCGAAGCGTCGTCGTGCGAGCAACCGAGGGGCTCGTGCGTTTGGAACAGCAGCGACGTCGCCGGGCGCTGTTTCGATCCTTTGTCGCTCTTTGTGTTGTACTTGCGATCGGATATGCCATCCATTTAGCACTGAGCACATGGTTGGGGATGGAGCCGATCACGCACGTCTGGGAGTTGATCCGAGTTCGATTGCCACTTGAGAACACGCTCTAGCGCTACGCGGTATAGCGTAATTTTTGCGTGCCCCGAACTCACGTGCGAACTTCAAGCCGCTTGGCCAATGCAACAAAAGTCTTGTCTGGGTGACTTGCGTTACGGCCCCTCGCTCTATCAGCCCTCAATAAATATTTAGGGTGACTCTCTGTCATCACAGTCCGTCGCCACAACCCATCATCGAGGTGAATCGCGTTAGCGTCGGCGGCCTAGTTGTCGCGGATAGTAGTGCGAAGTGTTTTGGAAAGTCGCGGCTTGCGAAGCGGCACCCACGCCGGTGGTCAATCGTTCACGAATTTGATTGTCCACGATATCGGAAACCTGTTGTTGCGTAATCAAGCTTTGCCGCTGCGATTCCGCGTAGTACGACGGGCGTGTGCGTGAGACGTAGTCGTTATAGATTTCCCGAGGTCGAACGAATGTGTAATAGTTCGGAAGTCCGGTTCCATTGAATTGACGGTAAAACAAATAGGGACTAAAGGTCGGCCGTGCAGGATAATAGTGGGCTGGTTGCTGAGCGCTCACGTTGGATGCATTCCCACCAAGCAGGAATCCTGCGGAGACACAGACGGCAAGATAGAACTTGTTCATTGCTATCAAAGCTACGTAATGAGGAGTCGGAATGACGACAGTGCATCTGCCGGCGAGATCAGCGTGATGGAACTGAGGACGATAGTCGTTATCGACTGTGAAGCACCGCAATCATCGACATTTCCCGCCTGCCCGCAGCGAGATCCACGAGAGACAATCCGCTGCTATTACGATTGTAGTGACTGCGTCCAGTTTTCGTGTTCAGAAATCGATTCGTGGGAAGCAATCGCGTCTCGAGACATGCTGTTGATATGTCCAGTGGTGCTGGATTGCAGGATCGCAAACTTCGGCTATCCGAGGAGATGGGTGGACCACAAATTGCGAAGGGCATCGCGTGGACAATCCGCGTGATCTGAACAAATTCTCGGTTCTTCTCCGTGCCTCATTGGTGGGGATGGATTAAGCTAAAGGACCCCATGAGAGTGGTGTCAGGTTCGAAATCAAATTCTTCTCCCAAGTTTCGAGTGATCTGAGATGGCGAATGCAAGTGCGACTGACTTGAGTCAAGTGACTGAGTATTTCTCTGCTTTGAAAGACACGATTGATCGTTGTGATCTTGAGGAGTGGCAAGCAGCAATCGATTTGATTGATCAGACATGGAAGGCCGATGCCCAAACGATTGTTTTTGGGAACGGCGGAAGTGCGTTGGCGGCGCAGCATGCGGTGACCGATTGGAACAAGAGTCTATACCTTGCATCGGGGCGTCGTTTTCGGGGAATATCCCTGGCGGACAACATGGGGATTTTTTCTGCGTACGCCAATGACGTTTGCTACGAGGATGTGTTTCTCGAGCAGTTGCGTCCGATTGTTTGTGAAGGCGATTTAGTCGTCGCGATTTCCGGTAGCGGAAATTCAGAGAACGTCGTTCGCGCGGTGAAATACGCGAAGGAGCAAGGTGCCAAAGTCATCTGTTTGACCGGCTTCGATGGTGGCAAGGTTCATGAATTTGCCGACATCAACGTGCATATCCCGATCCACGACATGCAAGTCGCCGAGGACATGCACGTCGTTTTTATTCACAACGTGATTAAGAACTTGATGCACAGGAATATGTGCAAGTCATTGTAACGGATGTGGGACTTCCAGGAAGGTCGCACGGCGATGCGCCGTGCGACAAGAAACGGCCCGTTGATTTATTGAAGCAAATTTGGGAATGCTTCGATTGCAGACGACTCGCTTTCGAAATCAGGCAACGTGGCCAGTAACACATCGACCGACTCGGGATCGAGAGCCGATTGATTCGAGCGAGTGGCGATTCCACCACTGGTGAAATCGGACTTGCTTGATCCCACCGCCGTGGTGCCGATTTCAGCACGGTCGACCGATTCGTCCTGTTCGCTAGAGTCGGTCGCTTGGTTAAGTGACAAAGAGAGCGGCGATTGCACCGCGTTTGCCGCCGTTGGGGTACCAGCCGTGCTCGATTGAAGCGACGTTGCCGAAGCGGTTGAGGGGATATTCGCTTGGTAGGATGCGGCTACCTGGCCGACCCTTTGCACGGGATCAACGACATAGATCGCATCCAGCGAACGTGTGATCCCATTGGTGGATCCGACGTACAGAATGGACGTCGAATCAGTAGGATCGTTCTCGGTGTAGGCGATGATGTCGTTACCGGTGGCCTTGACGTTGGAGGTCGCCAGATTTCCCAACGTCGTGAAATAGACCTGGTTGGATTCTGGATTTAGCGAAACGCCCGTGATATTTTCCCGAGACGTTTTCAATCCGAGTTCCTCGCCGTTCTGAAACAACTGCCAAGTGCCAGCGGTGTCGTCACCCAAGCGGGTCGCGTTAAATTTCACGAGGTCGGATTGGCTTCCGCTAAGTCCAGGGACGGCAAACCGTCCGGTGGTGCTGATGATCAGGTTACCATCGGTATCCATGCTGATCGCATCGATGTTCTCGTAGTAGGTATTCAGTCCTACGTCCGACCCATCAAAGTACATTTCAAAGGTTCCCGCGGTGTTATCGCCGGTTTCCGTGGGAACGAATCGGACAATGTCGGTCGGAGCGATCGTGGCAAGTCCGGCAAGCTTTGTGTTGGCGTTGAAGCTCAACAAAATGCTGCCGTCGGCCTGGAGGTGAAACGCATCCACGTCGCTACGGATGCCCATATCCGAACCGTCAAAGAGCATTCGCCAAGCTCCGGTCCGCGTATCATGGATAAATATATCCTCGTCCGCGAAGGTCAAGTCGCCTACCGCTACACGACTCTGGGTACTCATGTAGATTACTTTGTCCCCGAACACTTCGGTGCCAGTAAATTTGCCATGTTGAATGCCATCGAGTGCGGCTTGTTCGATCTCGGTCAATGCGGAAACACTCCTCGCAACCGATGCGTTTCCACCAGCCAACGAAAGAGAGGTGGCGGCTTGGTTGCCGTCGGAACTCTCTGTGTAGAGCGACCAGTCACCGGACGATTCGGCGCCGAAGACGCCATGGTTCAGCACGACCCTCTGTTCGTTGCTGATCCTTTCATCGGCCAGATACAGGTTGCCAGCCGTGCTGATGACCAAGCGGCCATCGGCTGTGAAACTAATTTCATCAATGTCGCCGCTGGTGGGGTTCAAACCGACATCGGATCCATCAAGAAACCACTCAAACGTTCCAGCGGTCTTCGTGCCAAGACCGGTCGGTGTAAATTTCAAAATATCGGAATCACGTACCAGCCCGAGCTCTTTTGCGTAGCTATTGGTATCCAGGCTCAGCAGGATATTGCCATCGTCTTGCACATAGAATGCATTGACATCCCAGCGAGTCAGACCGACTTGAGAGCCATCGAAGTAGAGTGACCATTCGCCGGTGCTAGTATTCAACGCCAGAATGTCTTCGTCCGCATACGGAATATCACCGACGATTCCATTGCTGGAAAAACTGACGTAGGTAATTTCGCTGGTGCTCGGCGGCGGGGGCGGCGGAGTGTCATCGTCATCGTCATCAGGCAACTTGACACCTTTACCATTGATGGTGATCGCGACACTGGCTTGGATGCTGGCGCCGTGCCGATCGGTAACGCGATAGGCAAGCGTTTGCACTTCCTGTTGTCCCTCCCGTAGATCGTCGAACTGGTCGGCCGGATCAAAGCGGAACTGGCCGCGACCAAGGTCCACGAATTGGCCACGTGAGGGTGAGGTCAACCATTCGTAGCTCAGTGAGCTTGCGTCGTCGTCGCTATCAATATCGTCAGCGACCACGGCATGGACCACTGCCGATGCATCGCCATCGATTGAAAACGCGAGGTCGTCCGCAGTCGGAGCATCGTTGCTGCCGTTGATTTGAAATGAAATGACGGCCGAATCGGTTTCGTAGCCGTCGCTGAGCGTGTACTGAAAGCTCTCGGTCAGAAAATCATTTTCCGTCAGCCTCTGCACTTCGCGCGAAAGCCGATCGAGCGAATACGAATAGGAGCCGTCGCGATCCCACTGCAGCGATCCAAAATTTCCAGCCACCGGCGTACCAAACGGGTTCGAGACTCCTTCGATTTGGACCACGCTGAGGGTTTGGTTGCCATTGGCATCTTGATCATTGCTGAGCAGATTGCCACTGATTGCGTTGGGCTGATCTTCGCTCAGTTGGGCATGGTCGTCCGATGCCACGGGCAATGCATTGACAAATACGCTTGTCGAATCGGCATTATTTCGCGAGTTGGACTCGGTCGTGCTGGTCGTTACCTGTGACTCAAGCGACAACGTACCCGGCTGCGTTGTGGTGACTCGAATCTCAATCTGCTTGGACGCACCGCTAGCCAAGTTGCCAACCTCGGTGGTAATGACTCCGCTTCCACTGGAGCCACGGTTGAGCGTTTCACTGACCCATCCGGAGCTGGCAGTGGTCGTGACGAAAACGTTTTGCGCAGTCACCGCTCCTTGATTGCTAACCGTGACGGTGTAGATCGTGTCATCACCAAGCGTTATGGGCCCATCATCGTCGGTCAACGCGACTTGCACGTCCGCTAGTTGCGGCGATTGATTGTCGACGGTGAGATTGAAAATATCCGAAGTGAAACTTCCCAAACTGTCAAATGCGGTGACCTGGATCGCGGTGGTCCCGGCGGCGATCGGGGTTCCCGTGATCACACCAGTCTCGACATCGATGTCGATCCAGTTAGGCAAAACGCCACCATTGCGAGGCGCGATTGAATAGGACAGATCGTTGCCATCCTCGGCATCTTGGAAGTAACTCGAGATATCGAAGTCGAACGAGGCGTTGCGATGGACCGTGGTGTTTGGAATTGCGGAAACCAAGCTGGGCGTCTGGTTCACCGGGTTGACGGTGATGTCAAAATAATCCGTGGCGGTTGCGCCATAACGGTCCCTCGCGGTGAGCTGAATCGAGATCGTTCCGGCGTCCGATTGCGATGGCGTTCCAGTGAAATACCCTTCATCGCCATAGAATTTGAGCCACGACGGCAAAGCTTGCCCATTGGTTTGCCGCGCCGTAAAGGACAGCGTGTCATTGGCATCGGTGTCAAAGAAGTGACGTTTGCCGACATAGGCAAAATTCTCGTTGACGACGATATTTTCAGCTTCGGATCCACCTCCGATCAAGTACTGCCAAGCGCCGGTGAAACCTTCCGTACCCGCAGCTCCATTGTTAAAGGCAATGTTTCCTTCTAATGTGGAATTTCTCAAACTTGCGGCACTCGATCCATAGACTTTGATGCCATGCCGGAATTGATTGAACAGGATGTTATCAGCGAAAACGCGAGTATAGTCTTCGTTTTGCGCGTAGATTCCTTGGCCGTGTTCTCGGTCAGGCCCCGACCAGCCATTGTTATAAATAAGCGAGCCGTAAACCTCGCCTCCATCGGCTCGTGACCAATACCCCAGACCTTTGTTTAGATCGTGAATTTCCCAGTTGATGATCTTGACGTGATCCCCCTGGACGTTGATGTTTCCCCGATTGATATTCGCGGGCCACGATCCGGGAATATTGGTCGTGCGTGACGACAAATCGCTCGAGAAAACCTCGAATCCTTGATAGTGCGTGTATTGCCCACCGACGGTGATCAATTCCGCGTTCAGTGGCGTTCCATTGTTTAAGTCAATGATCACCTCTTCGCCTGGGCGCTCACGCACGTAGATCGGGTTATCGGCAGTGCCCGAAAGCGTGCTGGTGAATTTGCCGTGGTAGGTCCCCCCCATGATCCAAATTGTGTCACCCGGCGATACGCTCGAGGGATGACTCATTGCGGTTTGCATATCCCAGGGATTGCTCTGGCTGCCATTGCCCTGCGGCGTTCCATTGGGCGAGACATAGAACTCATTTCCACTAGCGGGAACCGGATCAGCCTCGGACAAAATCAAAAAACTGCCAAACTCTTTGTCGACCACCAACGGGGCGACCGGGTTATGACCGATCGGAACCGGCGAGACTCGGTCGACCATCGGAACGGAGACTGCGTTGCCATCGTAGACGCCAGAAACAACCGGATCGCCTTTGAGATTTAAGACGTCGTAGATTTCAAACGCCGCTCCTACCTGAACCACCTCTGACAAATCGAGCTCGACATGATCGAGGCGGTCCCAGTTGTAAACGACCGCATTGCCACGACCGGGCTCGTATTGGTTTGGACGTACGTCGACCACCGTTCCGTTGACGGTGTGGGTAAGCGTGCTGTTGGCATCAAGACCCGAGCGATCTTTCCATTGGTCCCAGGTGACGACGGAGCCGTCGTAATTGAATGCTCGACGCGTATCGGAGACGTAGCTGTTATCATCCCAGATGTAATCTTGAGACGACACACCGCGGGGGATTTCGCTTAATTCGAGCACACGATAGGGGTCGTCGTTCATCACCGTATTGCCGGTAAAGGTGATGTCTTCCCACGATCCAAAAAACTGAACCCCGCTGGCAAAGTAGTTATCCGTCGCGCGAATATCGGTTCCTCCGACCCCGTAGCCAAAGACGACCCCTGTGGTCGGCAACAGATTGAAACTGAAGGGAATATCAGCCCCTAAAGTCAAATCGGCAATCGGGGTGGCGATTTGAGGTGGTTGGTTGCCACCAGCCAGAAGTAACCGAGGTTCAAGCTGTTCAAAGAGTTGGCGTCGCTTGCTTTGTTGCCGGGAAGGTCGCCGACGCAATCGCTTGTCAGAGGATAATCTGATCTGCATTCGCTCTCTCCTAGTGAAAGGAGCCTATTGAAGAAAAGGGTCGTAGGAGGCCATCGTGTGGCCGAAGAGCGTCGCATTCTACGTATTGTGAGGGATGGTGCCAGACCAGTTTGACTAGGTCGGGTGGGGCGGTTTTGTTACCCCTCTGTCCGCGTTTTGAAATAGAGAGACTCGGTTTTTCTTGTATTTATCCGAGATTAGTGCGGACTTGGCCTCGAGTTTGCGCTATGCGAAATCAAGAAAATAAGAAATGGAAAAAAAGTCGTCGACCTCACTTTCGGCGGGGGGACGGCTACTTTCCATAGGTAGTTTTTTGCAGTCATAGAGAGACCAGACCTGTCCAGCCGCGTGAAACTCGAACCCTGTTTTTCAACACGAGCTAACGGAATTTGCCTCGTCTGGTTCAATACAGGTGGGGGGAACAACCAGTATCGGGGGACGGGCAGTGATTGACGGATGGGGAGCGTCCCGCAGTTGCGGCGATGCGTTGGATACGTTGAGAGACCGAGGAACAAACGAGTTGATGACAAACGGGGTATCTAAGGCGGTGGCCAGCTTATTTCCGTCGGTTTCAGAATGGCTAGCAGGCGATAATGACTGTGCGTTGCAGGGAAGCGTAGAAGACAACCGCAGGTGGATTGACATGAATCGCATCGATCGATTGCCTGAATCCCCTGGGACGCTCCGTTGTAAAACCTATTGACGGTGCAAAGGGTGGCTTTTCGAAAAATGGTCTGCAACACAAGCCAAAATATCGGAACCCGTACCTCGGATGTCGCCGGTGATGCTCGTCCCCAGCGAGGTCCCAGCGAGGTCCCATCGAGTGTTTGCGAATCTTCACTTCGTGAGACGCCAATCACATTTTCGCTGGTCGCGGTCAATTCAACATCCGGGCCATCGAAGACTAGCTTCCATGCACCGGTGCGTGTGTCGTGATCAAAGATGTCTTCATCGGCAAACGGGATGTCCGCGATCACCCCACGACCAGTGAAACTGACAAAGGTCACGTTGTTTTCCGCCGCTTCACCGAGCACCAGTGAGATGAGAGTCGCCGCGACATTCCGCTTGTTTCAATCTGCCAATTCAGATGCGACAGTGGCCGTGTTGCTCAGCGGTCCTGTTTCGGTCGTGGCGACCGTAAGGGTGACTTGTCGCGTTTGCCCGCTGGCGATATCGCCGAGTTCCCAGTTCACCGCACCCTCGGTGATCGCGAACATGTCCGAGGATGAAACCAAGTCAACCGACGATGCAAGTGGACTAACTAATTGGAACCCGGTCGCGACTTCGGGCCTCGACCATCCGTTGTTGTAAATCAGCGAACCATCGATTTCGCCGCCATCTGCCCGCCCCCAATAACCGACTCCTTTATTGAGATCATGGATTTCCCAGTAGAGGATCTCGATCACGACGTGGAACTTCGGTCGCACTTGCGGGTGGTTAGATTTGCCCTTGATGGCGGTTGTTCGTTCTAGCGTGTTTGTCGCCGGGGCACCAATTTTGGACCGATCTGAAGATCGGTCAAAGAAGAGAGGAGCATCCACGCGCCGAATCGTCCTTCAACGTTCGACGGCGTCGCTCCTCTAACGCGAATGAAGTCGCGTGTTGACTCGCGGAGGCGCCATTAATGGCGCTTCGAATCCGAGAGGAGAGAAGGCCGAATCGATTTTGGCTTGCAGTGCTTGCCGATCGACCTGTTGGAGCAGGCTTTCAGGTGGTGCCAAGCGGAGTAGCTCGAGTACGATGTGGCCCATGAAGACTTCGCCGGGGTGGTAACCATCGATCATGTAGGTGTCATCGAGACCGAACTGTTGGGCTGCCGAAGCCTCGAGCACCGGAATGCCGCGTGAGCGAAGTGATTCCGCCAAATCAACTTGATAAGCATCCCACCATGGATTAAACGCGACATCGGTTGTTAATGCATCCAGACATTCCGAGGAGTATGGCGGAAACACTACCATCAGCTCAATTCCACGCGTTTGCAAACGCTCTAGCAAACGCAATAATCTTGCGGTTCTTTCCTGATCGAGTGTTGCTGGTACAGAAAAATTACCGAGTCTGGAACGGATTCGCTCGATGATCGGAGGAACTTCTCGATCGACATATTGATGAGTCTCGGCAAGATCCAAAAGCATTTTGGGCGAGTATTGCCAGGAGCCATCTTTTCGAAAGCCGCTGCCATATTTTGTTGGGGCGGTTCCAATCGTACGGTAACCAAAATAGGGACTTCGGTCTGAATGGGTGACCGCTTTGGTCAGTTCGGCAAATCGGTTGCGACGTACGAGTGTTCGCAACGCGTTGACATGGGCCGCAAAATGATATGACTCGTCTTGCTGGGCCAACCACGATTTGTCTCGATGGTACTCGCTTTTGATCCACCAGGGATCGATACCGATGATTGCGACCTTTGGATCAGGTAGTTCCTCTTGCTCGAGTAACTCAATGTACTCGGTCAACTCCGTCACGCTTTGCGTCATCCCGCCAGCGTTGTAGAAAGATTTTTGGATCGGTGTGAACATGAAGTCGCGAATCTGCATCACACGCGAACTGCCAAGGGCGATGATTTCTGGCTTTCGCATTTGGATGGTGGCGAATTTATAGACGCCGAATTGCTGAGACAGAAAGTCACGGCTGTAGAGAGTTTCTTCTGTGGCGGATTGTTGTTGCTGTGCCACGTAGCTCGCTGGCCACGTCTCGCCGGTTTTCCACAATGCCAACTCAGGTACGAGGACAAGTACCGCAAGTGGGCTCAGAAAGCAAAGTAGACGGCGAGTCAACTTCCAAGCAGCTTGTTGGTCCGCTTGCTGCTCCGCAGTCGTTTGAAGTTGCATCTAGAACTGAAAGTAAATGAAAGGGACATGGCCGGTGTTGCCATATAAGAACATCACCACGATCAGGCTGTAGTACGCCGGCCACCGTATCCACACCGGCATCTGCTGAATCTCTAACGCGTGAGGTTTGCTGCGTTGGACCCATTCGATCGCTAGCAACAAAGCGATATAGGGTAAACCTTTCATCAAGGTAGGAGTCTTCCAGGGGGACGTCATCATGTGCGAGATAAACGAAAACGCATGTGAAAGTGAGTCAGCCCGAAAGAAAACCCAAGCCAACAGCACCAAGGCGAACGTCGACCCCATCTGGACCATTTCACGGAGGTTGGGCAACCAACGACCTGCGGCGACGATGTCATGGTGTCGTTTGTGGTTGCCGGTCATCACCAGCGGTAAGTAGTAAAGACCGTGCAGGAAACCCCAGACCACAAAGGTCCAATTGGCGCCATGCCAGAATCCAGAAACCGTAAAGGTGATAATCAGATTGGCCAAATGATGGGCTTTGGATGAGGTGCGGCTTCCTCCCAGCGGGATGTAAACGTAGTCGCGAAACCAAGTCGACAAGGAAATATGCCAACGCCGCCAAAATTCGCCAATGTCTCGAGAGAAGTAGGGGTAGGCGAAGTTCCGCATCAAATCGAAACCGAATAACCGAGCGGTGCCGATCGCTATGTCGGAATAACCGCTGAAATCACAATAGATTTGGATCGCAAAGTACAACACTCCCAATAGCAACGTAATGCCATTGTGCTCGGAATAGTTAACAAAAATCTCATCGACCAGCGGTGCAAGGTTGTCCGCGATGACGACTTTTTTGAACAAGCCCCAAAGGATCTGACGCAATCCATCTTTGGCATGAACGGTATCGAATGTTCGTTTGCAAAGAAATTGCGGTAACAAGTGTGCGGCACGTTCGATCGGTCCTGCGACCAGTTGGGGAAAGAAGCTGACGTAGGCAAAAAAGGCAATCCAATCCCTCGTCGGTTGCACGTGCCGCCGGTAAACATCAATGGTGTAGCTAAGCGACTGAAACGTATAGAACGAGATACCCACCGGCAGGATGATTTGCAACGCGTGCACATTGGCTTGGATGCCGAGATGTTCCGATGCGGTTACAAAGGATTCAACAAAAAAGCCATAGTACTTGAAGAATCCAAGAATCCCCAGATTGGCGAACAGGCTGATCATCAACAACAACTTGCGGTGTCGTGGATGCGTCGCAGAGTCCAGTTGGATTCCCACGACGAAGTCGATCGCCGAGCTGATGGCGATCAAGCCTAGGAAACGCCAGTCCCAGCAACCATAGAAAAGGTAGCTCGCCAGCAGCAGCAGCAAGTTTTGTACTTGAAGTGATCGCCGCTGTAGACACCAGTAACACACAAAGGTGCATGGCAAGAAGATTGCAAACGTGAGTGAATTAAACAGCACCGATGACTATGGTTCTAAATGGGAACGATGTGGCGGAAGCTTTGACAACGCCGGTGACTCACTGAGAGGAGCATTTAGTGAATCAAGGTAAGCGATCAAGTCGCATAGTTGTTTGCGAGACAAGTGGTTGGCGATTCCAAACGGCATCGCTGATCCCGTTACGCCGTACTCTTCGATGGACGTCTTGTCGACTTTGGTCGGATTACCAGTAAGGATGTCACGAATCGTCATCGAGTTGTCGGTTTGAGATACGACGTAGCCTGAGACGACGCGTCCATCGTCCAGTAAAATTGCGGTTAACTCGAATCCCTCTTTCACGACTCGCTGGGGCCATAGTACGGACTCGATAATCGACTCCAACGAGTTTTCGGTACTCACGCTAGCTAAGTCAGGACCTTTGGCGAACGAATCGGCGTGCTCATCTAAGCCCACGTGATGACACGATTTGCAATTCGCGGTGTCCGACAGAAAGACGATGCGGCCTGCGTTGGGATCGCCAACTTTTCGCACTTCTTCGGCAAGTTTACGAACGTAAGCGGGGTCATATGATTCGGTGACGGCGTGATCACGCGTCACCTCAGGTTTCATTGCGATCATTACTTCGGGGTCAAAGTGTCCTGTATCGTCCTGCATCCCGCTAATCCAAGCAGCAAGCACTTTAGCGGCTTCGACATCCGGGATTGATCTGCCCAAGGGAGGCATTCGATCTTCGTCTTCCGCTGTGACGCGTCGAAGCAATTCCGAATCCTCTGGATATCCCGGTTCAACCAATGATTCTCGTGCGGCCGAGCGCTCAGACTTGGGGCGCCGAGGGCGCATTCCCACCAACTTCATTTCCGCCAAAGGGGTTGAGTAACGGAGGTCAATTTGAGTGATTCCAAGTCGATCGCGGACGTGACAGACCGCACAGTTTACGGCGAGGTAAGCTCGAGCCATCTCTTTGATACTGCCCTCGCCAGCATGCCAATCTGCAAATGAGGGCAAGGTCGTGGGAGGCAATGGCAGCGGATCTCGAAAGATCCCCATCTGCTCAAGTCGGTCGATCTGATTTGTCACTCCGTCGGGATCGATTCGATTCAGCTGCCGTGTATTGAAGCCGAGCACAAAGCCGTTGGCTTTGGAATGACAAACGTTGCATTGTTCGTTGGTTAGAAAGTGCCAGTGTCTTTCCACGGGACCCTGCTTGGTGAGAACCTCTAAACGACGAGGCTCGGGCAATTGGATCAACGATGCATCACTTTGATCTTCATTCCATACGTAGGTGTAGCCATCCCAGCCGTTTCGTCCGTGAACCCACAATCGAGTTTCAAGTCGACGAACCGGTTGATTTTGTTTCGTCACTGGAAGGGTAAGGTGATTAACGAAGACGGTACCGAGTGGGAATCTCCAGGGCTTGCTCACTGCGAATTCGACCTGACCCGCCTGTGGTAACGCAAGGAAGCGTTGTTGGTTTGCGCCGTCACACCACATCGGCACATTCACTTCGTAGGGAATCATGCCAGCAACGGGAGTCAGATTCTTGACCGACGAGAAGAGGCCGGTGTCGGACAAGTTCTCGGGAAAAGGTAGCTGCGGCTCGTCGTTGTCGACTTGAATTTTGCGGAATCGATAAATGATTCCATCGAGGGCGCAGACATACATTTCTCGATTCGCGTCTTCCCCGAATCCTGCAAGCGGAACTTTGGGACTGGCAAGTTTTACGGTGCGAGTGACTTTCCGACCATCGTAATAAGATGCCCAGATCATCCCGCTGGCGTAGTCCCCATAAAGATAGGCACCTTGCAGTTCAGAGAATTGGTCACCTCGATAGACTCGGCCGCCGACGATCGCGCGTCCATAGCGGTGGTCATACGTGATAATGGGATCAACAAATTGCGAATCAGCTTTTGCATCTATATCGGAGGGAGCGGGCATGTCCCACGAATGCTCCGCATCATAGGGATACAGTCCTTCTCGATGAGGCCATCCGTAGTCGGCACCGCCACGAATCAGGTTTACTTCTTCAAAGCGATTCAGTCCGACATCCCCTGCCCACATGCGACCGCTATCTTGATCAAAGGACAGACGCCAGACGTTTCGCAGACCGTACGCCCAAATCTCTGGTCGCTTGATTCCGCGTGTGGCCACGTCAGCAAAGGGGTTGTCTTTGGGAATCGCGTAATTCAAACCCGGATCTCGCTTGTCGACATCGATTCGCAGAATCGAGCCATGGAGTGTGCCAAGATCCTGTGACGAACCTTGGTTCATGCCGTCACCGGTGCCAAGATACAGATAACCATCGGGCCCAAACTCAATCGATCCTCCGTAATGAGACAAGCTAGGATATGCCAGTGAGAGCAGTACCTGCTCGGATGTCAAATCAACATAGCCGGTATCATCGGGTTGCATCTGAAACCGCGACACCACTAATTTACCCTTTGGAGGTAACAATAAGGCTCGCAGGTGATGTTTGACTGGCTCGGGGGTTTGCCTTGCCAAGCGGTTGGCGACTTCCGACTGAAACACGACACTACGTGACATCAAAATTGATTCGCTTGATCGATCGACAAATCGCGTGGACAGTAGTGTTAGTAGCACGGCGGCTGTCGTCGCTCCCATCAAGCCACCACAAAAACCTGCCATGTTCAAAGCGATTTTCTCATTGCGTGACATCAGCAATCGATAAGCGAATACGATGGCCACGTAACAAGTCACGAAGACGCTGACGGCAATCCATTTCTTCTGAGTGCCGGTTAAACCTGCAGTTGGTACGACCAGAAACACCAGAAGCCCAGCGATCGGGGCACCGCAAAGCAAGAGAATTCCGTGCGCGATTCGGCGGGGGATGGGAAGGATCGTGCCCACGATCGCGCCGAAAATAAACATGCCTGCAATCAGCAAATCAAATAACGCCGCTGCGTTACCGTATTCGGGTGGGGTGGCATAGGACGCAAAAACCTCGCCGTTCTTTGCATACTGGGGGTGAAACGCAAATCCCAATAGCCCTTGTTCTTCGCCCTCTCTCGCCGTCTTGGAGGATATGTCAAACACCAGTTTGGTCTCGCTGGACGATGGGTCGTTGACAAATCGATGGAGTTCTCCATCGCGGCAGATCACGAATACATGTTGGTCATCGTGAGGGGCGGACAGCAGTTGCAATGGTCCCTTGTCGCCGAAGTCTAAATTCGGAAACGCATTCTCAAGCACATAAGGATAGGGCGACGTCATCAAGCGTGACGTGTCCACGGGATCGAATGATAACGCAGGGTCGACAGTCTCATCGGCTCGAGCCAACGGCGACAGCAGCCCCAAAACAAGTAACCCAGCGACCATCCCTTTCCGCAGCAAGCCGATGCCCGAGAAAGGCAGGTGAAAGGTAAAGTAGGGATTGTTAGGCAACATGATCTTCGCCGAGGATCGACACCCATAAGGAAAAAGATTGATGTTCGAGGCCCCGACACGTGTTCATCGTGAAAAGAACAGCGGCGTTGTAAAAAGAAGATGGGGCGAACATTCGTTCTTGCAAACCGCAGGAAATCGCGGTCGCCAATCTACTTGTACTAACGAAAAAGCTGCAGAAAAGTTTGCAGGATCACTCGCAGATCCAAAGCGAACGATGAGCGACGAACATACTGTTTCGCCATTTCAATCTTGTCCGGAAGAATACGACTCACGTACTCGAGCTCCGGTTCTTCGGCTTGAGCCAATGCGGTGGATTCGTCCCGATATTTGATTGACGCCAGATCGGTGAGACCGGGACGGATGGTCAGAATTTGTCGGAAGTCGTCCTCGAACATCGCCACGTACTTGGGGACTTCCGGACGAGGTCCGACCAGACTCATGTCCCCTTTGAGGATGTTGAACAGTTGAGGCAGTTCGTCCAGCTTTGTTTTCCGCAGCAGCTTTCCGATACCGGTAATCCGAGGGTCGTCACCGCAGGTAATCGCGGGCCCCAACGACGGCGCGTCCTCTACCATGGTGCGAAACTTCAGGATCTTGAACGGTCGCAGTTGCCGCCCTACCCGTGTTTGTTTAAATAACACCGGACCGGAACTGGTAAACCGTATGATTACCGCGATCACAATCAGTAGTGGCGATAGAAGCAAGATTCCTATCCCCGATGCGAGCATGTCAAAGCAACGTTTTGCGGTGGCTTGAACCGGAGTCGGCTGTAATAGCGGCATCGCGATCGATGAGGATTTGTTCGACACAGGGATTATGTTCCCGATGGATTCGTCTGCGCTGCTGGTTGTCGCAATGAATGTTGCACACACAATTCAGTAACTACGCGAACCACATGTTCTTGTTCGGGTTCGGTCATGCCGGGAAAGATGGG
>NZ_JBFHFD010000067.1:0-20650 GCF_041583735.1 Novipirellula sp. | reverse complement strand
TTCGGGTCGAGTGCGTTCGGCGATCAGCGTCTCGCCTGCTGCGGTGAACCTAGGCAGCAAACCCGCCGACGCAGTGATCGAAAAACGCTTGATCGTCAAAGGCGACGAGCCGTTTGAGATCAAAGACATTGTCTGCAGCGACCAGCGATTCGAATTCGAGATTCCCGTCGGCAGCAAGAAAGTGCAATTCGTCAAAGTGCGTTTCAAAGGTGACGGCAGCTCTGGCGATATCGCTCAAAAAATTCGCATCGTGACCGATCTGCCTGGGGACAAATCGGCATCCTGCATCGTCACCGGAACGCTTGCGGAAAGCAAGTAAGAGCGTGCAACCTTACGACCGAGCCCGCGAATGACGCCAGCAGGTCGCTGCTGTTTTCTTATTTCTTATTTCTTTATCATCCTCACCTGCGGTCCTCACTCACCCAGCCGGAGAACCGCTGTGGATGAGATTAAGATTATGAGTACGATTAAGATTAAGAGCTGCCCGTTGCGGAAGACCGGGGTAGCGGAAGTCGCTTCAGAATTTTCGTCGCATCCTATCTCGATTTGCGATTAGGGATTCATGTCCTGGACCGCAACCAGCTCGACCGTGCGAGAATCGCCTTGTTGGACGATCCGGCCTAACGCGATAACCTGCTCGGCCTCCGGCAGCGACGAACCGGAAACCGATACCTCTCGTATGTCCCCCGATGAACTCGGAATGCGAAGCACCGATCCCGATGCATTCGTCGCGGGCGCCCCGATAATCAAGACACCGTCCGTGGGACGCTTTCCATAATCCAGCCACAGATCTGCGGCATCGCCGAGATCTTTGACCAACGGGGATCGGGATAGCGCGTTCAACAGTTTCTGAACCGCCGAGTTGTCGGCTGCGTCCGACTCTATCGCGACGGCTGAAACCGAGGCATAGGCCTTGGCCAACAAACGACGCCGATCTCCCTCGGTCCCCTCGAACTTCATCAAGCTCGCTAACAATTTGTTGGCCTTTGCCACCGCAGCCTCCACCTCGGACGGTTCTGTTGCTGCCGCAGGCTCCGCTACTTCGGCGGGCTCTGCAGCCACCGTCGCGGCGTCGCCGTCGGGCTCCGCCACCTCTTCGATTGCAGGTTCCATTACTTCCTCAGCAACGGGTGCGTCTTGGGCAACGGGTGCTTGATCGTCGATCGACGGCATGTCCACCGCGGTGTCGTCCGCCAAGATGGATTCGATGTTCCCAGCCACATCCGTCAACGCGACTTCGGGCATCTCCATCGGCACCTTGTCCGCCACGACGTCTTGCGGAACCACGTCGTTATTGACGGCGATGTCATCAGGGTATTCGACTTCGCCTGTCGCGAGCTCGTTTTCACCATCGTCGCTGTTGGGCTTGAGCGAGGTCCCAAGAGACGGCATATCCAAACCGCCTGGCGCCCCATCCGCCGATTCGGCTGGATTCGGTTCGGCGCCCAAGTTTGCAAGTTCTTGCTGGGCGCGATCGTGTTCATCCGACGGATCAGCGGCAGGGACCATCATTTCCGAACCGGTCAATGGCGTTCCATCGCCAACGGGGTTGACCGGATTGCTTTGGGCCATCGGAGGCGCGGCACTGACCCGCGACGAGGAACCGTTATTGAACGATCCGTCAAACGGCCAGAACCCCAAGTCCGGAGCCTTTCCAAGCCAAAGCAAAATTCCGCCCGCTAGCGGAAGCGCGACCAGCGGCCCCATCGCCACCCCAATCAACGTTTTGATCGGCGACGATTTTTTGCGTTTGTAAGTATTCACCGGTATCGATTTGACTTTCATCGGCATCAACGGCGCCGCAGCCTCACTGGGTTCCCTTTCCGCTTCATTGCTGGAAAGAAAATCCATCATTTCGTTGCCATCTTGACCGGCGTCGTCAAAATCGTCCTCAGGGTGTTCCAAGTCGCTGTCGAGCGATCCCCCTAAATCGAAACCGGCATCGCCATCGGCTTCGATCGTCAATTCCGTATTGTCGTCCCAAGTCTCATTCAACTGATTCGCTTGGGCGTTAGACGCGAGCGACGATTCGAACGAATCACTTCCGCTGGCCGCAGACGCGATCGGAGCGGCAGCCAGACTGGGGGACGCTGCGGCAGCATCACCGACCGATTGGAGAAACAGCGGTTGTCCGTCCGCCGAAATCAACTCCACCATCGGAGGCAACTTCTCAATGATTTCGCTCGCGGGGTAAAGTTCGCCACACCATGGACACTGGGCGGTCGCATCCGCAGGCACAGCAGCGGTAGGCAATCCAATCGTTTCACCACAGCGAGGACAATTGCACGTCAACATTCAATAACCCCAATTCAATTAAAAGACCGCCTGATTGTAACCCGCAATGATGCGAAAAGCAGGGGCCAAACAGTGTCGGATAAATCAGAAATCAAGCTTCCAGACCGTACAGCGGTCGCAGCTTTCCGTTCAGATAGCCGATCAACGCGTCCGCTGACAACGATTTCCCGGTGGCGCGTGATATCAACGCGTCCCCAGACTCACATTGACCTCGCTCGTGAATCCGACTGCGAAGCCAAGCTAACAATGGCTCGAACTCGCCACGAGCAAACATACCATCAAAACTACCTAACTCGGCCTCGGCCGCGTCAAACAGTTGGGCACTTGCCAAATTCCCCAATGTGTACGTTGGGAAATAGCCAATCAAGCCAGCACTCCAGTGGACATCCTGAAGCACTCCATTTGCAGGTGAGGGTGCACAGACCCCCAGATCGCTTTGGTAGCGTGCATCCCACGCCGCGGGTAAATCATCCACCGACAACGTCCCCCCGATCAGTTGCTGCTCGAGATCAAAGCGAATGATGATGTGCAAGTTGTAGGTCGCCTCGTCCGCTTCGACTCGGATCAACGAAGGCTGAATTTGATTGATCGCAAAGTGAAAATCGTCGAGCGAGACATCGTCCAGCGTGGGGGCAAATGTTTTTTGAGTTCGATCAAACAACCACTGCCAAAACGGTCGACTTCGTCCCACTTGGTTTTCCCATAATCGCGATTGCGACTCGTGGATCCCAAGCGAGCAATACGATCCGGGCGGCAAGCCAAACCAATCCGACCGCATCCCTTGCTCGTACATCCCATGCCCCGCTTCGTGCAACGTCCCAAGCAATCCGGCGGGCAACCAATTCAAATCGTAGCGAGTCAAGATGCGGCAATCTCGCGGCCCCAGCGTCGTACAAAAAGGATGTGATGTTTCATCAAGCCGTCCTGCTTGAAAATCAAAGCCAACTTTCTCGGCAACAAAGCGGCTCAGATCGCGTTGTCCCGCAATGGAAAAATCACGCTCCAGCAAACTTCGGTTGGGTTGCCGCGGCGCTTCGCGGATCGAATCGATCAATTCCACCAGCGGCTTGCGAAGATCTTGAAAAACTTGGTTCAGCGGTTCGACACGAGCATCGGGTTCGTATTCATCAAGCAACGCTTCATAGGGCGATCGATCGGTTCCCTCGGCAATCCGTTGGCCCGCTTCGCGTTTTAAATCAATGATCTCGGCAAGCGTGTCGCGAAACATTCCGAAATCGTCAGCACGTCGAGCGGCGTCCCAGCGTTGTTGTCCCTTGACCGTCGCTCGCGAAGTCCGCTCGACTAGTTCCTCTGGCAATCGTTGGTCGCGTTTCCAGTTCCGCAGCAACCCGCGAACAGTCGCGGCTACATCGCCGGCAGGATCTTCGTCACCCAGATTTTCCGATAACGACTGCAGCGTTTCGCCGTATTTCGCATCGGTCCGGCGGCGATGGACCATCCCCCGCAACGTGCTGACTTGGTTTGCTCGATAATCGCCGCCATCGATCGGCATCCCGGTCCGCTCGTCCCATTCCAGCGTATCGGCAATCGTTTGCAACAGCATCGCGTCGCGAGCATGTCTGGCTACGAAGTCAAAATCATCCGTCGAGAATGTCACGAGCGTTTTCCTGTTCGAAGGTACAAATGCGAAGGAACCCGTTCGTCAGCCGCACGGCTCACGAACGTAATCGAAGGTCGCTAAAAGCCCGCTCACGTTAAACGGCGAGGACAATGAAAAGTGCTCAAAATGCCAATTCCCTTACTGCCGATCCAGCAGTGAAACAAAGGGTGAATCACGACAGCGGACTAGGTCTTTACAGTATCGGACCGGGGATGAGATGCCAATCGGTGTCACCACCCGCAGAGAATCGATGGCGGCGATATCGAAACGCCGTGAATTGTCAGAACAAGAGCCATGTCCAACCAAGGAAACGTCGCCCACAGTTAACCTCGGTGACAATGTGCGTTTGCGTTGCCGACGGGAATGTGCCCCCCTGCGAGATCAGCAACTGCGCCGCTAAAATCAGGGGATGAACCGACCATCCCCCAACGTCCCGAAACGCGGCGAACCTATCGCTGCCGATTTTTTTCGTTCGATCGCCGAACACACCGTTGACTGGGAAAGTTGGATGTCGTGTGAGGGGGAAGTCCTATGGGTGAACGAGGCTGTCGAGCGATTCACGGGCTATACACCAACGGAGTGTTTGGCGATGCCGGACTATCCGTTGCCACTCATAACGCCGGAACATCGTCAACAAATCGCTCGCTACTTTGCGGAAGCGGGTCGCGGTAGCTCGGGAAACAATATCGAATTTGAAACGCTTCATCGTGATGGATCGAAGTGTTGGGTAGCCGTGTCTTGGCAACCGATGACCGATTCCGTTGGTCAGTCGCTGGGATTTCGGGCCAGCATGCGAGACATTTCAGAGAAGCGGCAAATGCGTGAACAGTTGCGGTTGCACAATGAGCATCTCGAACAGCTCGTGCAAGAACGCACGGCTCGAGTTGCGGAATTGGAACAGCATCGTTTGAAAATGGAGAAGCTCGCAGCCCTCGGTGAACTGGCGGCGGGCGTCGCTCATGAGATCAACAATCCCTTAGCCGGCATCAGAAATGCGTTTGCACTGCTGAAGCGGCATATCCCCGTTGATGTGAAGCATTACGACAAGCTTGACCTGATTGATGGTGAAATTGAACGTATCAGCGGCATCACTCACCAAATGTATCAGCTCTACCGTCCTAGTCAGCAGCGGGCGACGACCTTCTCGCTTAAGCAATCGGTGGACGAAGTCATCGTGCTGGCGCTTCCCATGTCGCGAAAGGCGAACGTGAAAGTGACGGCCTCGTTTGCTTCATCGTCCAAGTCCAAGGGGCTTGCTGCCGACGACGTTGTCTTGCGTGAAGGCGAACTAAAACAAGTGTTGCTGAACTTGGTTCATAACGCCATCCAAGCCTCCGACGCAGGCGGTCAGGTGGACGTTATCGCGCGGACCGATGCAAGGCATACCGTTTTGACGGTTACCGATCACGGACATGGAATCTCGTCGAATCTGATTAGCAAGATATTCGATCCGTTCTTTAGTACCAAAACCGAAACGGTCGGCCAGGGCATGGGATTAGGGCTGTCGGTCACGCGTGGCATCGTGGAAGCGATGAACGGAACCATTGCTGTGACGAGCGAACCGGGCAAAGGCACCGAATTTGTCGTGCGTTTGCCAAGACAACTGGACGTCGACGCGACCACCCCCTAAGCAAACGTCGCCTGAACGTTCCCTTTTAACCCGTCCGAACACCTCCGCGAATTTCGCTACTTTGAATAAGATCTCATGGCAAACCAACAACGAATCTTGATCGCCGACGACGAACCTCTTTACCGTGACACGACGGCGGAATTGTTGCGAGAGGAAGGTTACGAGTGCATTTGCGTCGAGAATGCTGACGATGCGATTGGCTTGTTGCTCGAGCACTCGTTCGACTTGATCTTGTCCGACTTGAACATGCCGGGCAATTTGAAATTGGAATTGCTCAAAGAGGGCCGCAGCAAGTATTCGCACATCCCAATGATTGTCGTCACCGGGGTGCCGTCCATTCCCACGGCCATCGAAAGTGTTCGGCTGGGGATTGCCGATTACCTGCTTAAACCGGTCAAGTTTGAAGAACTATTGATGGCCATCCAACGTGCACTGCTTCATCCGGCCGCGGCGCCGGAAACCGAAATCGAATCGGTGTCCAAAACGGATCGGCGTGGAAAGTTCCCCGAAATCATCGGTGACAGCCCAGCAATGATCCAACTGCTGGACATCGTCAATCGAGTGGCCGCAAGTAACACGAATGTCTTGATTACAGGCGAAAGCGGGACCGGCAAAGAGGTGGTGGCCAACACGATCCACCACCACAGTGCTCGGCGAGATCATGCGTTTCAGATCATCGACTGCACCGCGATTCCCGATGCGTTGTTCGAGTCGGTTCTGTTTGGGCATGTCAAGGGTTCCTTTACCGGAGCGATCAGGGACCAGAAAGGTTTGCTGCGTCACTGTGATGGCGGAACTGCTTTCTTTGACGAAGTGGGTGAACTGCCAGCCGCTTCTCAGGCCAAACTGCTGCGGGCCGTGCAAGAGCAAACCTTCACTCCGGTTGGCGAAAGCACCCCCGTGAAAGTCGACACGCGATTCATCTGTGCGACTAATCGAGATTTGCAGAGCGAGGTCGACGCCGGGCGTTTCCGCCAGGACCTGTTCTATCGACTCGCTGTCATTCCGATTGAACTCGCACCGCTTCGTGAGCGCGGTGACGACGTGGTGAAGTTGGCAGACTTCTTTCTCGAACAATTACGTCCGAGCGGTTCCAACATCACCGGGTTTTCGAACGAGGTGATTGATTGTTTCCGAGCCTACCGCTGGCCAGGCAATATCCGGGAATTGCGAAACGTTATCGAACGCACGATCACGCTGGGTCGCGGCGAAACGATCGAAGTGGGCGACTTGCCACCACAACTTCGCGCGCCCGACGCCAGTAGCAGTGATGTCGCGGTACTATCGGAAATATCACGCGACGAAGCGCTCGACAATGCAGACCGTGCGTACTTAACGGCCGTACTGAAGAAACACAACGGTGTCATCGCCAGCGCCGCACGACAAGCCGGTTTGTCGCGTCAAGGACTGAACAAGCTGCTGAAACGACATGGCATCGAAGCGAACGATTTCCGGTAGTGGGACGCATGGGTTAGCCGACCGGATGCCCCCACCTGTCTCCTTGAATTACATGCTCTCCATTGCTGACTCCGATCCAACAGGGCGTCGGTGACAATCCTTCGATCGTGTTCAGTCGATCCTCTTCGCTTGTGAATTCCATCGGGCGTTTGGATTGCAGTTCGTTCAGTGAGCAGACGCGATTGCACTCCATAAACTGCGTCAATCCATCGAGCATCGTGCGAATGACATCAGGACCTTCACGGTAGACCGCTGAAGCGATCATCGCGACGTCCGCGCCTGCAAGCAGGGTTTTGATCACGTCTTCGGGCCGGCCGATGCCCCCATTTCCAGCTAAGGGCATCGCGGGACAGTGACCGTAGACACTCATCAATGCGCGTAGCGTCGGTGAGATGACACCGGGTGACGACATTCCCCATTTGCTTTGAAGTTTTAGACTATCCAAGGCAATGTCGATCTCGGGATCGCGTGCGTACAGCACCAGCCCTTGTACACCTGAGACCAATCGTCTCGCCAGATGGCTGACGGCGGTGTATTCACGATGCAGTTTTAAAAACAAAGGGACCGATATCGACGTCCGAATCGTCTTGACCAATTCAACAACCTGATCCTCCAATTCTCGCGGCTTGTCGTAATCATTGTCAGGTCGATGATGCACGTTCAATTCGATCGCATCGGCACCGGTGTCTTGTAACTCGCCCGCAAAGTCCAACCAATTTCCGTCCGTGCCACCATGTAGACTGGCGATGACGGGAATGTTGGACTGGACGCTTGCGCGGTTCAGCATCGCGAGATAGGTTTCGACATTGGGAACCAATGCCTGTCGCGTCATTCCCGTTATACGATCGATCAATCGTTGTTCCCGCTCGGTGGCAGAACCGCCATTGCCAATCCGCCACGCGATCACATGCTCTTCAAACAACGACGGCAATACGACCGCCCCCGCACCGGACCTCTCCAACGCAATCCGATTCTGCGGATTGGCGGTCAATGGGCAGGAACCGACGATAATCGGAGTGCGAAGTTTTAGACCGCCAAAGTTTGTCGACAGATCAAGAGTCATGAGAAGCAGCCCAATAAAAATAGGGAGAGAAAGTCTTTGCACAGATGGTATCGAGAGAGCCACTGAATCGTTAAGCGAGTAGGGGGGTACTCCGTAGCAGCATCCCGGCGGATACCGGAGTTGTGCAACTGATTTTGGACGCGTGAACAAAGCGATCAGGTTTGATTGCAAAACGGAACATTTCAGATCGGACAATACCGATTCATTTGTGTTGCCTCGGCACCCATGACGTCGCGGTTTAGGATGCGGTCATTTGATATCGTTTTTCTAGAGTCCGTCTTGCTTGGTTCTCACTAGCGCTCGCTATTGTCCTGATGCAAACAATGGTCCGTTGGCGGAATGCATCGCCGGGGCAAAGACGGGGACATTTTCGAAGCCGCGGATCGCGCTGTCGATCCGTTATTTCCACGACGAAACAAAGGAGCAGCCTGCGACAATCCCCCACTCGAATGCGTCAACTCTGATTGCCATTGGCAACGTCGTTTGACGCTCGAGAATCATGTACATGTCATGATTTTGGCTGAATTCACACACTGTGGCACACCACCGCTTGCTGGTATGGACGTTGCATTAACCGATGATCCACGTCACGTGACTCGCTACATTCTCACTCAAAAGGAGGTTCAGTCATGTTGATGCGAATTCCCGAGTATCCCATCCAAGACAAAGTTGAGAACAAGTGTGGGCTTGATGAACCATTCGTCGATCATCAGTCCCCTGAAATGCTGGTTGGTCAGATCGCATTGATCTTGTTGTTTGTCATTGCGATTCTGCTGCGAGCAATCGCATAGACACTCTCTTGCTAAACCAATTTCATAAGGACCGTTGTGCTGCGAAACGAACCATGGAATCTCGAACTTCGATTCACACACCGAGCCGAAGGGCTCCGGGTCCAAATCCGAACATGAAAGCGTTGCAGCCTGATTCACACAGCGAAAGTGGCCAAAACTTTTCGTTGCAGGGCGATTCCTTTAAAAACAAACTCTCGATCTCTCCCTTATAAAACAAATACCATTCTTCGCGGTACGCCATCATGTCATCTCGCACCATTGTCGTCAGTCGGACCGACCTCGCTCGGCTACAGTCTCTACTGGACAGCCATTTCGTTGCAGCGATCAGCAGCGACCGTACACACTTGAAAGAACTCAAAAGCAAGCTAGAGCGAGCGACCGTGGTCGATCCTCGCGATATGTTGCCCGACATCGTGACGATGAACTCGACGTTCAATCTTTTCGACTTAGATCGCAACGAGGCGGACACGTTCACGTTGGTGTATCCCGACGAGGCTTGCATCGCGGAAGGCAAACTATCGATCCTGTCACCACTGGGCGCAGGAATCTTCGGACTGTGCGTCGGCGATAGTTTGACACTGCACGTCTTGAATCGCGAGACACGAAAGCGAGTCGAGAAAATGTCGTTTCAACCTGAACGAGTCGGAGCGTTCGATCTTTAAAACACATCGATCGTGCTGCTGGGGCTGGGGCTGGACATCCAACGCAGCACAGGCGCTTAAGTGGACTTAGGGATAAGGCTTTGAGCCCCGCAAATCCGCTCGCGATACGATCGCTTGGAAGACGTCATGCAGATCCGTCACGCCAGAACCAGCCACTCGCGTTTTTGAGGGCGCCAACACCGACGTGTCGTTCATTCTGTCGATCGTTTCGGCAATGTCCACAACAGCAAACCGACGCCTGCAACCGCACTCACAGCCGAACCGACCAACACGCCGGTCTTGGCAGTGTCGAGCCCTTCGGCTCCGAACGCCAACCCGTCAATAAACAATGCCATCGTGAATCCGATACCCGCAAGGCAACTGCCCGAAATTAATACGGGCCAACTGATTCCCTCTGGCAGCTTGGCCATCCCCGAACGAATCACCAACCAACTGAATAACACGATTCCAATCGGTTTGCCAACGACCAAGCCCAACACGACCGCGATCGCGACCGAATCACTTAAGTTTGCCGGTTCAATGAGCACGCCTGCATTGGCAAGAGCAAAGACCGGCATGATGACGTAAGCCGTCCAAGGATGAAGCGTCATTTCAAGATACTCCAGCGGCGAGACGGTCTCGCGCGAGAGTCGTTGGACTTCTTGAACCACTTCGGCTCGATGACTTCGCTTGGCCCATCGTTGTTCCTGAAAATCCTCTTTTTTCTCGTGCAGATAATCGCGAAACAGTTCAGGCACCAAAGTCGATTTCGCAGGCGTCATCAGCCCCAGGATCACCCCAATCAGCGTGGCGTGTACGCCCGATTCGTGAAGTGCGATCCACGCCACGGCACCAACGGCAATGTAGGGAGGAAACCGACGCACCCCAATGCGAGAAAACAGGTGCACCACTGCAATTGCAACGGCGGCGAGCGTCAAGAAGCGACCGTCGAGTGATTCGGTGTAGCCAATTGCAATCACCAGGATCGCGCCGATGTCATCGACAATGGCCAGCGATAGCAGCAGGATTCTAAGACGGTGCGGTACTCGTGAACCGAGAATCGCCAAGCAGCCAACGACAAAGGCGATGTCCGTAGCCATGGGGATCCCCCAGCCCCGCATGCCGGGTTCGCCGTACTGCATCGAAAGATACAGTCCCGCTGGAACAATCATCCCACCAATCGCAGCAGCGATTGGCAGCGAGGCCAGCTTGAAATCTGACAGCGACCCATGAGCGATTTCGCGTTTAACCTCCAGCCCAATCACAAAAAAGAAGATCGCCATCAAGCCATCGTTGATGACGTGATGCAGCGAATGATGAAACACATAATCGCCGACACCGAGCGTGATGTCGGTTTGCCAGAAGGCTAAGTAGGTCGCAGCCCAGCGAGAATTAGCCGCGATCAAAGCTATCGCGGTGCAGACCACCAGCACAATGCCACTGGTCGCTTCGATGTGCAAGAATCGAGCCAGTGGACGCAGCCATTTGTCGATCGGTTGTAGTGGCAGCGGTAGTGTTTTTTCGATGTGATTCATTCAGTTTTCAAGTTTTTATATGCTTAGAGACGTTCCGGCTGTTTATCGGGCCCGCTGTCTCGCCGTGTTATTGACGTTTCCGTCGTTCAACCAGTCTGCCGCAATCTTCGTTGGTCACGTTCATTTGCCGGGAAGCCATGACGCGGGGACCTGCTTGCGAGTGAGGTCGTAATGGAAAGCTTCCGAGTGGAAGAGTAGATAGAGCAGCATCAGGGCAGCGGGCAATACGAGTATTAGCAGCATCATCAACACCATCTTGAAGATGTAGCGTGCCTCATCATCGCCAATTCTACGATAGTCACCCGATTCAGTGTCCGTGGCGAAACTTGGCTTGACGGTCCGTGAAATTTTGCTGACGTTTCGCGGTGCCGCTCCAATTTTTGGTTTTCGCAGCCGCACAATCTCGTCACTGTCGATTGTTGACGGCGAAGTCTTCCACAAGAGCAAGGCAGATACCTCCAGGTAAGCCAGTAAATAACGCTGCCTAAACGCTGCTGTTCAAGAAAGGCTGTGTGGGGGGGGCGGGATCAGGATCATGCTCCGAAACGCTAAGCGATTTACACCCCCGGCTGAACAATGCAACGAGTGCGCCAACGATCCTGAGAGTGCATTTCATGGCACAGCAAGCTCGTTTTGCGTCGAAAACGGCACCGTCGTTTACAGCACGACAACTCAGGTTGACGCTTCTGATGATTCCTTACGCTAAACGCCAAAAGGCCGACCACTCGTTTGGAGGTGGCAATCAACCTCGACAGGGATGCACCAACCCGAGATTGAACGATGGGAAAACGAACGAGGGAATTGTCGACACACCGCTTCGCACATTGCGAATCCGTTCGCGTCGCAACAACGGATTCGACACGGACGACTGGATACGGGCGAAGCCGTTCAGAGCCGTTCAGGGCTAGAATGGAAACAGAGCTGGCACGATGGCGAGCGTCGCAAAAAGAACCAACAACTGAAGTGGCACGCCTACTTTCAAAAAGTCACCAAACCGATAGCCTCCCGCTCCGGTAACCAACGCATTGATCGGAGACGCAACGGGCGTGGAAAATGCCGTCGACGCCGCTAAAGCAACTCCCATCAACAAAGGATAGGGCGAAATCTCAAGCTGCTGGGCCAGTTCGAGTGCAAGTGGAGCAATCAACACACTCGTTGCGGTATTCGAGATGACTTGGCTCAGCAGCGATGTGACCGCAAATAGCAGCAGCAACAGCGTTCTCGGACTCGTCAGTCCGGGACTTTCCACGATCGCACCAACGACCAAGTCGAGTGCCCCGGTCTTTTCCAACGCAGTTGCGAGCGGCATGATGGATGCGATCATCACAATGCTCTCCCAATTAATACTTTCGTAAGCATTGGATCCACGAAATGCTCCGGCAATCACCATCATCGTGGCGGCGACAAGCACCGCAGTCACGTTCGCAATGATCCCGGCACTCATGGCAATCAGCATTCCGATTAGGATCACGACAACCCAGCGGGCGGCGGGAGTAAGCGGCGACTCTCTTTGCTCCTCTTGTTCGCTGACCAGCAATACATTATTTCGCGATTTCCTCAGCCGCTTCAACGCACTTGCGTTGGCCGCGATCAACAGCGTGTCACCAGGCCCCAGTGGAGTGTCCGACGTCCGAGTGCGGACCGGCTTGTTTCCATCCTGCAAAGCAAGCACCATCGCCCCATACACACGAAAAAAATCAACGTCCCGTACCGTCCGTCCGACGAATTCGGATCGCGGTGGAATAATGAGTTCCGCTAGATGAACCTCTTTGGGTAGTTCCGCCGGTGAAGCAACCAATTCCATCTGGCCTTCGCGGATCAAGTTTGCAGTGGCATCCTCGTTCGATGACTTGATAAACAAGGTGTCACCAGGTTGCAGAAGCGTATCGGGGTTGCATTTACGCACCACCGGCCCCCGCGAACCGGGCGTGGAAACCGCGAGCACGTTGACGTGAAACGTGGTGCGAAGCTGCAATTCGCGTAGCGTGCGGCCCGCGAAGGTGGATCCGTGCGGGATTCGGATTTCGCGAATCTGTCCGTCGACGCCGTAACTGTGAATAAGCTCGGGACGGGAAACCAACCCTTGACGTTGCGATGCATCCGCAGCATTTTTCTGTTGTTCCGGAAGCAGACGCGTGCCAATCGTACCCATGAAAACAATGCCGAGGCTCAGCATCAGAATTCCAGCGGGGGCAAATGAAAAGAACCCAAAGGTTTCAAGCCCCGCCTCGCGTAGTTCCTGATTGACGACCATGTTCGGTGGAGTACCAATCAGCGTCAGCATGCCTCCGAGTGAAGCGGCAAATGCGAGCGGGATCAACAGCTTCGATGGCGAGACCTCGGCGCGGCGACAGAGGCTCAGAACGACCGGCAACATCACCGCGACTGTTCCCGTTGAACTAAGAAATGCTGATAACAACGCACAAGCGAGCATCACGGTTACCGTTAGCCGGATCGTCGATGTGCCGCCAAGTCGGCCCAGCCATCTGCCCGCAAGATCAGCGACCCCGGTTTCTAGAATGGCACCACCCACAACGAAAAGTCCGACGATCATCAGGACCAGCGAGTTCGAAAATCCCGCGGTGGCTTCGGTGGGCGTGAGAATTCCCGTTAGTAGAAGTGCCATTAAAGAGACGAACGCAACCACGTCCAACCGGAAACGGTCCAGCACGAACGCGATGATCGTCGCAATCAAGATGCAAATCACGATGTAAATGTCAGTGGTCATTTCCAAAGATTAACGAGATTGATTGATTGGCGTAAGCGTGATCCCAGGTTGTCACCGTCGCTAAGCAACCGCTCGGAAATAACTGCGTCATTTCAAGATGCTTGAACGTAGTGGACGAGGCTACGAGTCTCAGCTTTGAATGTAGTGGACGAGGCGACGAGTCCCGGCTATGAATGTAGTGGACGAGGCTACGAGTCTCAGCGACGGAGTGACACGACGGGACTCGTTGCCCCGTCCAATACAGAGAAAGCACTTCCCGCGTGATCTGTAACAAAACTGGAATCACGAAGTTTTTTCCGAACAGTACCTAACGTTGTTTCGTCGTGCTGGTCACGAGTAGCAAGCGATGGAGATCGTCGATGAATTCACGCATGGTTTGATAACGGTGCGACGGTTGTTTTCGGGTCGCCTTTGCGAAGATTTCATCGGCCAGTTCGGGAATATTCCGACTTGGCGATCGCTCGCTCGGTGGCGTTGGTCGTCGCGAACAAATGTTGTCAAAGGTTTCCTCTTGATCGCGACCGCGAAAAGGCTCTGCAATCGCCATCGCTTCGTACAGACAAACGCCCGCCGAAAACACGTCACAGCGGTCGTCGATGTCTCGGTTACCGATCTGTTCGGGCGACATGTAAGTCGGTGTTCCAATCAACTGTTGAACCGGCGTCAAGTTTGGCAGATCGAAGTCGTCAACGTCATGCTTCACCAACTCGGTACTCATCGAGTCGGCGATCACACGTCGAGGCTTTTGATTCGTGTCCACATCCTGTAGCGCCGCCGCCGCGGGTTCGCCCCACACTTTTGCCGCACCCCAGTCGAGCAACGTAACCTCGCCAAAATTTCCAACCCAGATGTTCTCGGGTTTTACGTCACGATGGATCACACCGCGAGCATGGGCCGATGCCAACGTTTGACACACAGCTTCGATGATTTCGATTCGACGTCGCAGGGGAAACGCTTCTTCCACTTCCTTGTCCCCCTTGGCGATTGCTCGCAACACGTTGAAGAAGTTCTCACCCGAAATTCGCTTCATCACGTAATAGATGCCCAGCTCGCTGTCGTCGCCAATGTCATAGACCGGAACGGTCCCAGGGTGCTCGAGCTGTGCGGTCACACGCGCCTCGCGGAGCAGTCGACGACGAAACGATCGATCCAATCGGTATTCTTGCAGCAGCACCTTGATCACGACCGTTCGCCCGATGACCTGGTCGAACGCGGAATACAGCACGCCGTTTCCGCCACGAGCCATCTCCTTGCGATCGACGTAGCGAGAGAGCCCCACCGGCAAGGGGCTGGGCAGATGAATATCCGTGGTGGAAATCGAGAGCAAGTTAATCTCACTTGGTTTGGGGGATGACGAATGGACGAAAGTGCTCGCGATCTCAAGCGCGCCGCCACGGCAACCGATTGGCAAACGCTGTTCCAACCACGCAATCGCCCATTGAATTTGTCGTAAATGTGTTCGAGATGAGATCAGCCAGCGGCTTTCCGGTTGGATCGGCGAACCCATGTTTCCGACGCCGAGGTTGCGTTAACCAACCGCATTATAATGCGGTTAGATTATTGCGGGATTTGTGAGTCGTTATCGCGGGCGATCGGCAATCGGGCCACGACGTAGATGCCAAAGATGGCGGCACAAGCAATGACAGATTTGATCGCGACCGGCAACTCACTGTACAACGACGTCGATCCAACAAGCAGCGTCACCATCGCGTAGGCCAATCGCTTCACGTTTTGTCGTACTCCGCCTTGGTCTTGCCAATCGCGAAGGGGACCACCGACGACCGGCCACGCCATCGCTTTGGCGTGCAGCGATGGTGAAACTCGCAGCAGGAAGTAACACATCAGCAGCAAGAACGGCGTGGTTGGAATCCCTGGCAGAATGACACCGATCATCGCCAATGCAAAGAATAGACTAGCCAAAATCCAATACAGAACGGATTTGGCACCGCGGACGGTTTCAACCATCGAAGAACTTTTTGAAGACGTGGATCGTCGCGGCTCGGTTGGCACGCCCCCAAGAATGCATCAGCGGAATTTCTTTGGGACAGACCGCTTGGCAATTGCCCGCCTTGCCGCAATTTTGAATACCGCCCGCCGCGATCATCGCTTCGATGCGGCTGGCCGAGATCGTTTTACCGATTGGATGTGAGTTCATTAACACCGCTTGGCTCATCGCAGCAGCACCAATAAAGTTGCGATCGAGCTCTTCGTCACGCCGTTGTTGGTAATCTGCTTCCAATTCGTCTTCGCGGCGAGCGATCACGACTTCTTTGTACTGTGGACAGGCTTCCAAGCAACAGCCGCAACTCATGCATTGGCTTAGCGGGTAGTTCTGCAGCTGTTGGTCGGACGATTGTTTCGGTCCGCTGCCCAGGTCATAGTAGCCATCGACGGGAACCCAACACTTCAGCTTTTGCAAAGCTCGGAACATACGATAGCGATCGACGCACAGGTCCCGCACGACCGGAAATTTGCTCATCGGGCGAAGCTCAATCCCACTCGGATCATCCTTGAGCAAACGATCGACCAGCGCCGAGCAAGCCTGACGCACCCGTCCGTTGATGCGCATCGTGCAGGAACCGCAGACCTCCTCCAAACAACCCGATTCGTAGGCGACAGGGGCAACCTTGGCACCGTCTTTGGTCGTGGGATTGGCTGCGATGCGTTGCAGTACACTCGTAACATTCAATCCCGCTTCGTGATCCAAGACAAACGTTTGCCAATAGGGCGGCAGTGACGGTTGATCTTGACGCTCGATGCGGACTGCGAATTGCTTTTGCGACATTGAAATTGTCTGCTAGATTAAGAACCGACAAACGTGCACTCATTGGCATAGATGCCGCCGATTGCCACTGCGACCGCGATTGCAATGTTCACTCGAAAGGATTGATGCGAATGTCTTGGATACAAGCAGCAAAGTCAAGCGATGTACCAACAGGAACAGGCAAGCTCGTAATCGTCGATGACTATTTGATCGCATTGTTCCACATTGACGGAGTGTTCTACGCAATTGATGATGCGTGCCCGCATCAGGGTGCTCCGCTGAGTGAGGGCGTTGTTCGAGGCTGCATTGCAATTTGTCCTTGGCACGGGGCCGAATTTGACATCACTAATGGAAAATTGCTTTGCGGGCCGGGCGTGCGTGATGTTAAGGCTTATCCAGTCAAGATCGAAGATGATGACGTATTGATCGAGATTTCTTGATGTTGGAGGACGTATTATTGACGTCCACGGTATCGGCTGATATTGGCGATGATGATGTCCCGTTTGTCCGACTTGGCAACGACCATGACGATCGTCTTATACAAATGGTTGATCAACCGTTTGAACGAACGAGCTAGCGATGCCTTTTTTTCAGCAGACCATGGTCTCGGCAAATCCGCGTTGACGATCCCGCTGGCTTCGCCACGAAACCGAGACCAAGAATCTTCGGCCGAACAAAACGGTACGACTGAACGACAAATACAACGTTAACCAAGATCCAATTCGGCAAACGACAAAAGGTTTAATTCATTCGGTCAGGCATCGGGCTTAGCGCCTTTGAGCAGCAGCAACAACATTTTTGTGGGCTGGTTTGCCGTGATGCTGTGCGACAAATTTGCGGCCATATGAATGAACGTATTTGCCGATGCGTCGATCGACTTCTCGCCCAGCGTCACGGTCGCATTACCATCGAGAAACTGAAGCACTGCAGGCACGGCCGCCGTGTGTTCGGAGAGTTCTTGGCCAGCATCGAATCCGAACAAGACCACTTTCAACGAGGCATCCTGGTACAGCGTTTTGCTGATCGTCCCCCCTTCTTGAATGGAAACTTCCGCAGCGAGATCAACGTAACTGGTCGACAAATCGCTCATGGCACCACCTCCACAATCGTCTCGAACACTGGGCTTTCATCACAACGCATCGCTTGTTTACGCACGTTGCCCTTTCTAGCCAGGACCTCGCGAACAAGTTCGCCAACAGTGGCTCGCGTGTTAATGGTTTGCATGCTTCAAATCCTTTTCAAATGGATGGCTTACGCCGCTTGTTGTTGCGACGCTTGTGTGGCGGAAAAAGTGTGTGCGATCATGATTCGTCTGCTGGGTTTCCGACCTTCGAGCGTTTCGAAGTCTCAACGATGAACGAACTTTTTTAATTGAGAACGGCTACTGGCCCCGCTTCCTACACCTAAAGGTACACATTTAAGCTTGCACGTCAACATGCACGTTGTGGGCTTGCCGTCATTTGCGGTGGAAGGCGTCTGTCCATTTTCCATTGGACACAAATATGTCGGACGAAATGACATGATGGTCGCGTGCATCGACGGCAGGCCTGCACGAGGCCCAACCGCCGACACTTGTCATCGATAAACCTCCGCGATGGTTCCAGCGTTGGCACTGATGAACCCACGATGAACCCGTGTTACATCACTGCCTTTCCTGTTCGTCCCATCATGCAACCGAGCACATCTGTCGATCAAATTTTGGCTGAAATGTCGTACGATTCTATCCGAGACAGGCTCGCCAGTGGTGAGGTTCCGTCGGGGAAACAGTTGGTCAATCAAACGCTTACAGAAGAAATCGGGGGTAATCGAGACTCCGCTTCACGAGGCGATCCATCGATTGTCCAACGAAGGCTTGATAGATCGCGTTCCCGGTGTGGGAGCCACTGTTCGCAAAGCGAATCGCCAAGACCTCAACAATCCGTACTTTTTGCGTGATGCACTGGACATCACCGAGGATCAACGAGAAGAACTTGAGTACTTTGTCAGTCTTTGAACTTTAGGGTTTCTAATGGAGTGGAGCTTGCGAAAGCTCCCTGTTTCTTGGGGCGTGAGGAGCTTTAGCAAGCTCCACTACGGGTTGGTCGTAGCGAAAGTCGTGCGTGACTTTCGGCGGATACCCCGAACAATCCAGAACTCTCACGCGGTTTGTTGATTTAGTGAGCCGCGACGCGTCAGCGGCCGGTTCCCACGCACGCCCCGGTGTCTCGCGGCCCTCGGCTCATAGTTGCGGATTGGATTTGGATTTGAATTAAGTCAACAAGCCGCTCGCGAGTTCCGTTACCCTAATGATAAATGGTTAAGCTATGACGCGGCACGAATCTGCAATTCGTAGTTTCCGCAACCGTGGACGTCGCGTAGTCTATGGACATAATAGGTCCGGCATTTCCCAACATCGGTTCCCCTTAACGGTTAAAGCATGACAGACAACAAACTAAGTGGATTAATTGCGGCGACGTACACACCACTGCATGATGATGGCGAGCTAAATCTTGATCCGATCGCGGCGATGACCGAGTGGTTGCTTGCGAAAGGCATCAGCGGGCTATACGTTTGCGGAAGTACGGGCGAGGGAATGTCGCTCAGTGGAGCGGAACGGCGAGTCGTGGCGGAGGCCTACGTCAAAGCCGCCGCGGGTCGCGTGCCGGTCATTATTCAAGTCGGACACAACAGTCTGGCCGAAGCGAGACAGCTTGCTGCTCACGCTCAAGAGATTGGCGCGAACTACGTCTCCGCGACCTGTCCGTCGTACTTCAGCATCAATGATGTTGACACGCTGATCGATTGCATGGCTGAAGTTGCCGGTGGTGCACCTGAGCTGCCGTTTTACTACTACCACATTCCGGCGCTGACCGGTTCGGCACTGGACATGGCCGAGTTTCTCGAGCGTGGGGGCAAACGAATTTCCAATCTTGCCGGTTTGAAGTACACCGACACCAAGCTGCACGTGTTTCTGCAGTGTTTGCAGGTGGATCCGGAAAGATTCGATGTCGTGTGGGGGTGTGATGAAATGATGCTCGGCGCGTTGGCAACCGGCGCCACTGCGGCAATCGGCAGCACCTTTAACATCGCTGCTCCGCTGTACCTTGGAATCATGGAAGCGTTTCGCCAAGGCGATATGAACGAAGCCCGACGTTTGCAGTCGCTGTCGGTAGAGATGATTCGGACGATCGGCAAGTATCCGTTCCACGCGGCCATGAAAGCGGTGCTCGGCATGAATGGATTCGATATCGGTGGCTGTCGTCTGCCTCAAGGCCGTCTTTCGGAATCCGAAATCGAAAGGTTGCGAAACGATTTGTCGTCGCTTGGATACTTTCAGTGGTCACAATCAAGTTCTTCGCTTTCGACGAATTCGCTATGAGGCACTTCGCCACATCGATCTTTCTTGCCTGCGTATTCATTGGCGCGATGTCGATGTTTGCTGGTTCAAAGACCTGGTCCGACGAGCCGCAATGGTTGACTTGGAACGAATTGCCACCGATGCCCGATGAGCTGGGATTTGCGGGGCCCTATGCAGGGGTTCACAATGACGCATTGATCATCGCCGGAGGTGCAAACTTTGCCAAACCGGTTTGGCAGAGCGAAAAACAATGGCATGACGAGATCTTCGTACTCGTCAAGAACGGCCTCGGAAACGACCGAGACGATTACAAGTGGAAAGACGGCGGCAAACTCGCCAAACCGATCGCCTACGGCGCCGCCGTATCGACTGATGACGGCGTCGTCTGTATCGGTGGAAGCGACTCTACCGACACGTATGATGAAGTCTTCTTGCTGCAGTGGGATGGCGAAAAAATCACGGTCGCGGAGTATCCGCCGCTACCGAAGCCGTGTGCCCATGGCGCCGCCACGTTATCCGGTAATACGATCTATTTCGCTGGCGGCCAACAAGATGCGTCACTCGATTCGGCGATGTCGAATTTCTGGTCGTTGGACTTGTCTCAGCGAGGCAACGCCAGCGAATTCCGCTGGAAAGAGCTTCCGCCGTGTCCTGGTCCCTCACGCGCGTTTAACCTGACTGTCGCGCAGCACAATGGGTACCACGATTGCGTCTATGTGATCAGCGGCCGACGACAAGACGGCGAGAAAGTTGACTTTCTAAAAGACGTTTGGGAGTACACGCCTGC
>NZ_JBFHFD010000066.1:0-20853 GCF_041583735.1 Novipirellula sp. | reverse complement strand
GTTCCTCCGGTGGGCGAGTCGTTTCGCTGCTTCGATCGATCCACGCTACTTTCGCCTGTGAAATGGCATCGACACCCTGAAATCGAGTTGACTTACATTTACCGGGGTGCCGGTTCTCGCGTGGTAGGGGATCACATCGGAAGCTATCGAGATCATGATTTGGTTTTGCTCGGCTCGCAACTTCCACACACCTGGGCATCCGACGAATACCGCGGCAAACGGTATGATCGCCATCCCGCCATCGTCTTGCAATTTCATCCCGAATTTCTTGGCAGCCAGTTCTTTGGCGTTTCCGAGATGGCATCGATCAACAAATTATTGCAGGCCGCGAGTCGCGGATTGTGGTTCCCCGAACATGTGGCCGTTCGCATCGGGGCGCGTCTGTCCGCCTTGGTCGACCAAGAAGGGGCAACGCGTCTGATCGAACTTTTTTCGATCCTTGACGAGTTGTCTAAATGCGATCGGAGCGTCCAATTGGCCAGCGAATTTTATTCGGTGACCGCGAGCCAAGATGTGGAAACGCGAATCCAAAAAATCTGCGACCACATTTCAAACCATTTGACCGATCCTGAACTCGGACATGCCGAACTTGCCGAACTCGCGGATATGAACGCGTCAGCGTTCAGTCGATTTTTCAAGCAGTCGACCGGCCGCACCTTGTCCGAGTACATCAGCGAGCTGCGGATCGGTCTGGCATGTCGGCTGCTAACCGACACCGACGACTCCATCCTATCAATCAGTTTCCAAGCGGGTTTTGCGAACCTTTCCAATTTCAATCGTCGTTTCCGTCAATTGCGGCAAATGACCCCACGTGATTACCGCGCCCGATTCCGAATCGCCTCGTAAGCCGAGGTTCCCGTTTGTGAACGCCATCGTCAGCACGGCTTGCAGGCTGATACAGCGGCGATCTGGGAATGGTACAATTCCGTGGTTGGCGACATGCGGGTCCGCAAACGGTGACCGCGGCTTAGCTTCGGATCATGCGTCGGAGGACGTTGTGAGTGATTTGCTGCAATCGCGAATCGGGGCCTTGCGGTGACGTGTACACGCTCGGACGGACATAACCCGGCGGCTCTGACAACCCGTCTGCCCACCAACAAGTCGCTGCGTTAAACACAATATTGTTCTTGGGGCCCGGGTAAACGGTGGCGGTATACTCGCCTCCGTTGGGTACTCCCGGAGCCGATTCAGTGGGTCCGCGAGCGACGATTTCTAAACCCGCGATATCCGCTGGGTCGCCGTGCCACTCCCATCCAATCACGCCAGGGATCGCATCGCCCCGTTGCATCTGCGTTCCCGCGTACAACCAATGATCCGGTTGACTGCAAATCCAATCGGCTCCGCCCGTGACCGGACCGGTGCTGTGCGCTCCGATCAATTCGTTGGCGTAAGGACGCTCGTGCTTCAAGGTCGACATTGAACTGAACTCGCGTGTTCCACCGGGTGGTCCAAATACGCCGACGCGGTGCAGCGATCGCGTGGCGTCATCCCACTGAATACGTCCACAAACGGCGTTGCCCGAAAAGAACCCGGCACTTACCCCTGATGCAATCGCAGCTTGCAAATTGCGAAACATTTCCATCGTCCAATACTCGTCATGTCCAATGCTAAGAAACCCGTCGCAGCGGAGCGGCTGTCCGGCATCGCGGTGCAAATCGGTATTTGACACATAGGTCACATCGTAACCTTCGCGCTCGAGCCAATAGACGAACGGAAACTCCCACAAAAAGAACTCACCCGAGCCAATGGAGAGCGGCGCGTCTAAAATCTGGCAATACTTTCCGTAGGGACGATTGAAGCTGACCTTCGACTCGCCTCCCCAATGCCACGGTGTTTCGCCGTCGTCATAAAGCGAAAACTGAGACGGCCAGCGGTTGTAGGCCTGCCACGTGTGATCGCTGCACTGAAACATCAGCTCGGCATGACGTGTATCGCGTACGACAAAAATGACGTAGCTTTGCAATCCTTCGGTCAATTCTGTCAACTTGCCGACGTAGACGCCGCTGACCCAATCCTTAGGAATACGCAACTCAAAACTGGCCGGCCACTGACAATTCTGTAATCGCCGGGGCCCGACGGACGGCATCTTCTGGACGCTTCCCTGCAATGTTCCGCTGCCATAAACCAAGCGACCGCCATCGCCTCGGTAATATCCCAAACGATAGAACTGGATCGTAAACTCGCTGACCGGATTGGTGCTGACCATCACCTGCAACGTTTCGCCAGCCTGAATACTAGCGTGCGATACATAGCCTTCGATCCATGGACAACGGTACTTCGTCGCGGGATCGATCCGTGTCTTGCTGAGCATCCACTGCCGCGTGCCCGGTTTTGCGTTCTCGGTCTTTACCTGGGCTGAACGAACAACGGCGGCGGAGCCAAGTTGGGGCAACATCAATGATGTTCCCGTGGCAGCGGCCGCACTCAGCAATTGACGACGGTCAGGCGAACGATTCATCAGCACACGCTCCTAACAAGAAATTCACAGCGACAGGGACGCGACCATTGTAGCCCATCTCCACTCTCGCTCGGTCCTTGGTTTGTGTATAACGATTAGCGTGTCGGCGATCTCCCCAAAACGAAACCGACGCCGTGACGCTTCCCGACCATTCATTTGCATTTAGGGTTAATTCTATGGCCAGTGGTTTGTTGATGTTGTTAGACGACATTGCCACCATCCTCGACGACATCGCAATCCTGACCAAAGTGGCCGCAAAGAAAACCGCGGGGGTGCTCGGTGACGATCTGGCGTTGAATGCCCAGCAGGTCACCGGTGTCGACGCTCGTCGCGAACTGCCCGTTGTGTGGGCCGTCGCCAAAGGATCGATGCTGAACAAGGCGATTCTGGTCCCCATCGCGCTCGGCTTAAGCGCCCTGGCGTCTTGGTCGATCACGCCGCTGTTGATCATCGGCGGTTTGTATCTCTGTTTTGAAGGCTGCGAGAAACTCGCTCATAAGTTCTGGCCTCACGAGGAAGATACGCAGCACGAACAGAAATTAGGCGCCGCGTTGGCCGACCCCAATATCGACATGGTCGCGATTGAGAAAGACAAGATCCGCGGTGCGATCCGCACCGATTTTATTCTATCGGCCGAGATCGTCGTGATCACCTTGGGAACGGTTGCGACGTCGCCGTTTGCGACTCGACTAATGGTCTTGGTCGCAATCTCGTTGCTAATGACCGTCGGAGTGTACGGATTGGTTGCAGGGATCGTCAAAATTGACGATCTCGGTATGCGGTTGATGCGGTCCAATGCGAATCAGTCAGAGCCAGGATTGCGTCACAAACTGGGGTACGCCCTGATCACAACCGCCCCCTATTTGATGAAATTCCTGTCGATTGCCGGGACCGTAGCGATGTTTTTGGTCGGCGGTGGCATTCTGACGCATGGCATCCCTCCGCTTCACCATCTGGTTGAATCGCTGGTTCACCCGCTAACCGAAATGGCGGGTGTAGGCGCGGTTTTGGCCAGTGTCGTCAAGATGCTGCTCGACGCTATCTTGGGAATCATCGGAGGCAGTATTGTCCTACTGATCGTCAACGGGGTTAAGCGACTTCGTGGTCCAAAGGAATCGTCCCATCACGGCATCCCAGGTTAGCGTAGTAATCGTTCTGTAACCGCAGTGAATCCCAACAGTTCGCCAAACTGCTCCAACATCTCACTCCACGCCAATCACACAACGAATTTGATGCCAACGTCTAATCTTTGTTAAATTCGAGACCAAATTGCGCCACCACGCTGTGACATCCAAACAAATTGGAAGCATCGCTTCAGCGCCCGTCCGATTAGGATTGTCGCCCGGCTTCCCAAACCGTGCACGAGAAGTTGCAAGCGGAACGAGAAAAACGTCATCCATGATCTCGCTGTTCCTTGCTGATCTGAACCTGCACCGAACGGATGAATGCGTTCACTTGGCAAGGATGAGTCAGCGAGATGACATGACCACCGCCCTCAACCACTTGCGTCGGATTGATGTTGCCGATCGGCAACACGCGGTCATGGTCACCACGAATCTGGAACACAGGGCACTCCAACAGCGGTTCCGAGTCCCAATCCAAGATCCTCGCCAACGACCATTTGAACACCGCGGGACTGCAATGCTGGAACTGTCGAGCCAGCCCGCTGAGGTGCGGAACTCGTCTGGCGATGACTCGCGAATCAAGGGGCGAGGTAAGTTTTTGTAACAAGCCAACGGGCATCCGTGTTACGCACGGCTTCAAATAACGAGCCACTCGTGCATAACGCGGCAGCTCCGATGGGCTGCGAACACTGCCGATCAAAATCACGGCCAAAGGATCGAGATACTTGGCGACGTGCAACGCCACAATCCCGCCAAAGGATGCTCCGCCGATCACGGTGGGTTCCGTCGAACGCAAATCGTCTGCCAACCGCTTGCTGTAGCTGTCGAGCGTGTCGCCGGGCTCAGGCTCAGGCCAGACCGGGACGATCAACTGTTCGAACGCTAACGATTGCGGAGCAAACACGTCGTGATCCGCAGCAAGGCCGGAAAAAAGGATAAGTCGAATGGGCAAAAAATTCTTCCTTGCAATCGAGCCGCGATACCGCCGAACCAGTTCACGCCCTTAGATCATATTCGACTCGCCGGCAGTTCGGCGGAAACGATCCGATTTGCCAAACCGTTCGCTTCGAGGCGATGTAGCTGTTTCGTCAACATTCGCTGAAACGCAGACGGCCGGCGAGCAAGGTAGCAAGCAGGCGATCGACGAGACGGTACTCGATGATTTGCACTGAAAGCGATACGATAGGGCTCGGCTCTCCGAGTCATTGTTGGCGTTTTGCGACGTCCACAAACTTTAGCCCTGGGGTGGGTGCTCACCACCATCACTGCTCACCACCATCACTGCTCAACCAACACCACCGTTTAACGAATCATCGCACCAAAAAGAATCAAGACATGGCTCATTTAACAATCGTCGCTGACATCAAAGCCAAAGCAGACAAAGTCGACTTGGTCAAATCCGAGCTTCTAAAGCTGATCGCTCCTACTCACGCCGAACCGGGCTGCGTTCAGTACGACTTGCATCAAAACAACGAGAACCCGGCGCACTTTTTGTTCTACGAGAACTGGGAATCGCGAGAACTTTGGCAGATGCATTCTAACAGCAACCATGTGAAAGAACTTGCCGCGGCGACCGAAGACGCCATTGAAGAACTGAGCATTTACGAGATGACCAAGGTCGGGTCGTAGCGGACGAGCGGCTCGTCAGCGGAGACGCTCCCGGTAAGGCCTACGCTGTCTGAAATCGAGTGTTTTTCAGTTTGCATTCAGCGATTCTGATCCACTGGTTTGCCGTGAAATTGGCGACCAGTACCAGCTTGCGATCGCCTTTGCACATCGGGCCACGTCGGCCCCCGCCAGCACAGCGCACGGCACCATGTATAGGGTAATCGCCGTTGCGAACAACACTCCGAAAGCGAGTGATACGGCCATGGGAATCAAAAATTGGGCCTGAATCGATTCGTCCAACATCAGCGGCAACAAGCCAACAAACGTCGTGATCGACGTCAGGAAGATCGGCCGAAATCGTTTTCCGCCTGCTTCGAGCGCCGCGTCCAACAACGACACTCCTTCGCTGCGACGCCGGTTGATGAAATCAACCATCACCAACGTGTCGTTGACCGCGATGCCAGCCAACGCCAGCATCCCGAAAATCGACAGGTAGGATGGAGTCAGGTCCAATACGATGTGCCCGGCGAGTGCTCCGATGATTGCAAATGGAACGGCTAATAACACATAGATTGGTTGAACGAGCGACTTCAGTGCGATCGCAAGCAGACCATACAGTGTCAAAAAAAGAAGCGTTGAACCGATGATCGTTTGCTGTTTCGTTTTCTCGGCCTCGGCGACATAGCCGAGGAATTGGTACGACAACCCGTTTTTGATACACAACGCATCAAGTTTCGGCTTCAATTCCTTCGAGATTCCCACGACGTCCACTGTTTCATCCACCGGTTGCGCTCCCAAGCGAATAATCTCGGCGCGATCGTTGCGTTCGACAAACGAAGGTGCTTTGGCCAGATTGATTGTCGCGACCGTTTCCAGTGGCACCTCGGCGCCACGAGGCGTGCGGATCTTCATGCGGTCCAGTGTGCGCAATGACCGACGCGCCTCGATCGGCAACCGCACCATCACACGGATGTCATCGATCCCGCGTTGCAGACGTTGTGCTTCTTCGCCGAAGAAAGCTTGGCGAATTTGGCTGGCCAACGCGGATTGCGTCAGCCCCAATTCCGCCGCACGCGGCTTTAAACTGAGCTCCAACTCGTCCTGCCCTTCGGTGACGTTGGCAAATTGGCCCTTCAGCTCGCCATAGCCCTCCAACATCGCTTTAATTTGCCGCGCGACCGCTCGTTTCTCAGGCGACGAGGGTCCTCGCAATTCGATGTTCAAATCTTCGTCATCATATTGGTCGTCGCGAACGAGCGCCGCCTCGGACCGCGTTTCAAACCGCCGAGCCTCGGGGATTTCACCCACCAATTCGCTCCAACGCGTCGCCAATTCATTGTTCTTGGGTCCCGGCACGGTTCGCTGTTCCGGGGGCAATACTTCAAACGCCATGTAGCCGCGTGATTTGTCGAAATTCGACCCGGGTCGCCGCCCCCCGCTCATTCGGACCACGTTTTGTACGAGCGATTGCCCGGTCCCAGGATCCACATACTCGGTCGCCAATTGATCAAGTGCATTGGAAATCCGATCGATATAGCGCTCGGTCACTTCCAGCGGCGTGTCGTCCGGAAGATCCAACATCGCACTGATTTTTGTGTTGTCCACACTTGGAAATGCGACGAACCCCATTCGCCCGCCGGCACAGTATCCCGCCATCAACAATCCAAGTGACACGAAGCCGGCAATTACGGCCCAGCGATTTCGCACCGCGGTTTGCAGTGACGGTCGATAAAGGGCGCTGATCAAGCGTTCCAACCCCTTCGCGACTGCGGCTTGAAACCTTGCGAACCAGCCTCGTCCCGTTTTCCGACGCAAATGCTTGAGGTGAGCCGGAAGAATTAGCTTTGATTCGACCAGCGAGAACAACAGCACCGGCGCTACCACGGGTGGCACTTGCCGTGCGTAATCGCCCCACGTGCCGTCAAAGAACATCAGCGGCAGGAACGCAACCACGGTCGTCAACGCACCAAAGGTCACCGGCGTTGCGACTTCGCGAGTTCCTTCGACGGCCGCTTCAAGCGGATCGATCCCCTCCATGATTTTTGAATACACATTTTCGCCCGTCACGATCGCGTCGTCGACAACGATTCCCGTAACGATGATGAACCCGAACAAACTCATCACATTGGCGGTCAAATCAAACCACGGCATCAACATCGCCGCACCGGCAAACGAGACGGGGATGCCGATCACAATCCAAAACGCCAACGCCGGTCGAATGAACAGACCTAAGATCAACAACACAAAGAAGCCGCCCTGCAGTAACGACCACGCCAACGTGCTCAACCGGTGTCGGATCTGCAGCGACTCGTCGTCCCAGATTTCCAACTCAATGCCTTCGGGAAATCGCGTTGCCGCGGTCCGCACGTACTCACGCACCGCGTTGGAGATTCCGATCGCACTCTCATCTCCGACTCGCATGACCGGAACAAAGACAGCGGGTTTGTCATTGAAGAACGTTTTTTGGTCCCCTTCGACGAATCCATCCGAAACGGTGGCAACTTCGCCGAGACGCACTTCCGCTCCTGAGGACGATCGAATCGGAATGTCATTGAATTCGTCTTCCGAATAGGCTTGCCCGCGTGTGCGAACGATAAACGTGCCGCTGTCGCTATCGATCGCACCGGCAGGAAGATCCAATGAAAACCCGCGAATTGCGTCTGCCAAATCTTGGAAACTTAGATTGTATGCCAGCAGCTTCTCGACGTCGGCTTCGATGGAAACTTCGGATTCCTTGGCCCCACGAATATCGACGTGACTGATCCCCGGCATTTCGACCAAGTCCTGCTGAACTCGCCGAGCGACACGACGCATGTCATGATCCGACAAATTGCCCATCACTGCGATCTGCAGAATGTCGTAGCGGTTGGCTGACTCGGGTATATAGACGCGTGGAGGTTCCGTCTCGGCTGGAAACGTGGTAATCGTGTCGATCCGCGCCTTGACGTCGTCCATCAGGTTTCTCAGATCGGTGCCACGGCTGGCACGCAGAAAAAACTTTGCACGACCGCGATGGCCGTCGGCATTTAGCGCCTCGATGCCGTCGACGCCTTCCAGAGCCGCCTCGACAGGAATCAAGATCGCTCGCTCGACGTCTTTTGCGGTCGCGCCACGGTACTCCATGTCGATGATCACGGTGTCCCAGCTCAGCGCGGGCGTGACCTCAAGCGGTACATGGTTCACCGCAACGTAACTGCCCGCGACGATGATCGCGAGCATCAAGAAATTGGCGGCGATGCCGTTATTGGTAAACCAACGGATCACGGTGTCGCTTCCATCTCAGGCGGTGAACCTGCCAGCGAAACCGGTCCATCGTCCTCGGGGATAATCTCGACCGGACTTCCTTCGGGTGCATAGACCAACATCGTGGTGGCGAGCAGTTCGCCGTTGCGAATCGTTTGCCCCGGAACAATGACATGTTCGGCATCGGACCAAAGTGGATCGATGGTCAATGACCGCAGAGTCAATTTCTGTTGATCAATCAGATAAACCTTATCCAATCGCCGGACGGCACCACGAGGAATCGCGATCACGTCTTTTAGCGTCTCGCCGAAAATGGTCGCCACGACCGGTTGTCCAATTCGCAACACGGGATGCTCACTGTGTAGCGAAAATGGATCCTCGATTTTCGCAATTGCAAATAGCTCCAATGAATCGGCATCCAACGTGCCTTCGGTACGAACGATCTTTGCACGCCATACGCTGTCCGATGAGGTGTCAATTGCATTTCGCAATTCGACATTGACCGGAGCGTCGCCTTCCATTTCAGGTAACTTTAAATGGCGTAGTTCGCGACCTGCGATCGGTAATCGTACCTCGGCGTAATCCACCGCGAACACCTCCCCCAGAACCGTGCCAGGGCTAACCAATTCCCCCACTCCGATCTCTTTCGACACGACGCGACCGTCAAAAGGTGCATAGATTTTCGTTCGCTGCAGATCGCGTTCAGCTTGCTCGATTGCCGACGCGGTCACCTCCACTTGCGATTGGGCCTGAACCAGCGACGCGAAAATGGCATCGGCTTCGGACGTCGATGCACTGTCTTGACGCACGAGTTGCTGCATCCGATCGTTCGCCGCTTGGGCTAACTTTAGCGTCGCTTTGGCGAGTTTGTGTTGTTCGCGAGCAATATCCAGCGCCGTTTGATAGTCGCGGTCGTCCATCTCGAGCAGCAAGTCGCCTGCACTGAAAAACGCTCCCGCTTCAAATACCGATTGTGTCGATTGAATTGTCCCGGTGACTTCGGCGCTAAGCATGACGTGATTGTGTGGTCCGACAACGCCATGGGTCTCGATTTTCACCGCAAAGTCACGTGTATCGAGCGAACAGACGTGGCTGCGAAGCACCTGTTTTTCGGCAGGCTCGCTGGGCTCTTGGTCCGTGTCGACGGACAAAACCGCAAAGCCATATCCACCGGCGATCAGGATGCCGACAGGGATGCAAACACGGATCAGGGCGTGGATCAAGAACTTCATGTTGATACGTCGCCGAGAGGTGGCGGGGCAGGGAAAGTCAGGCGGGAGTGGCAGTATGACCGATGGACACGGGCAAGTCAAAACCTTCAGCATCGATGAGGTGTTTTTTTGCCAAGACCATCGTCCTTTTTTGCCCCTGCACTTCACAAATCACATTGAAACGCCCCAATCAACCGGTCATGACGTTTTACCCCGCCTTGGATTTTCCAGCTTTTTTGTGCAGATCGATCGTTCTCGCGGTACGATCATCGATACGACGTGGCCATCGTTGACAAATGGCTAAGCAACAACACTAGCCAATAAGAGCAGCCGCCCCGCGATTCCCACAAAGGATGACAGCGGTAGCTATCCACAAAGCCCCCGCCCCACCCACCAAGAAAAATGATGATAAGAAGTATTGCCGCGGCGCTGGTCGCGATGGTTGGTCTGTACGGAAACCTGATGGCCGATGATCGCCCTAACATCATCGTGATCGTGGCCGATGATCTTGGTTTCAGCGACGTTGGTTTCAATGGGTGCAAAGAGATTCCGACGCCGCACTTGGATGAATTGGCGAAAAACGGGATCATATTCGAATCGGGCTACGCCTCGCATCCGTACTGTAGCCCCAGTCGTGCGGGCTTATTGACGGGACGATATCAACAGCGATTTGGGCACGAATGTAATCCCAATTCAGGTAAAGACGGCAGCAGCGATGGTTTACCGCTGAGCGAAACGTTGCTTTCGGACGTGTTACAAGACAACGGTTATCAAACGAGCTGTATCGGAAAATGGCACCTCGGTGACGATCCAAAATTCTGGCCCACCGAACGTGGCTTCGACGAGTGGTTCGGATTCTCCGGCGGCAGTATGAGTTACTGGGGTGACACCGGCAACAGGTCATCCGAACACGGAGTCCTGCGAAATGGCGAGGTCGTACCAAAATCGGAACTGAGCTATTTGACGGACGATTTTTCCAGTGAAGCCGTTTCGTTTGTCGAGCGAAATCAATCCAACCCGTTTTTTATGTATTTGGCCTACAACGCTCCGCACGCACCCGATCAAGTGACCCGCGAACACCTGAAGAAAACGGAACACATCGAATATGGCGGACGAGCGATCTACGGCGCGATGGTGGCGGCGATGGACGAAGGAATCGGCCGCGTGACCGCCAAGCTGAAGGAACTCGGGCTTCGCGATAACTCGTTGATTTTTTTCTATAGCGACAACGGTGGGCGAACCGATCACGCGGTCAATTTTCCATACCGTGGACATAAAGGGATGTTGTTCGAAGGCGGAATCCGCGTTCCGTTTTGTGTCTCTTGGCCTGCCAAAATCCAGGGCGACCAACGCTACGACCATCCCATCATGGCGCTGGACATTTTCCCGACCGCGTTGGCTGCCGCCGAGGTCGAGACGCCTAAGTCATTGCAACTCGATGGCGTTAACCTGCTACCCTACCTCCAGCACGACGACCAAGCGGAGCCTCATCAAACTCTGTTTTGGCGGTATGCGGTGGGCGATGATCGCTTTGGGTATGCAGTGCGGGATGGTGACCATAAATTGGTCTATAGTGTTTACAAGAGTAAACATCTGTTATTTGATATCGCCCGAGACCCTTGGGAACGCGAAGACCTGTCGGCGACCAATCCCGGCTTGGTAAAAGCATTGACTGCAAAATACGAGCAATGGCAACAGGAACTGATGCCTCCGCGATGGCTCGACCCTCACGGCCCCAATGTCGAGAAGGAAGAGCAAAGGAGACAAGCTGCCGTGGATGCCGCTTCGCGAGGCGAACGGTAGTTCAAGCGGCCAGCACTGAAACTTGTCCAAATAATCGCAGCCCACAACGCATCGCTTCTCCCCTGCGTTCCAATGAGAGCTTTTATGAAAATCCGTCGCAGCTTGTTGATGATGTCATTGACCGCGTCCATCGCATGGTTGATTTTTGCCAGTATCAGCAGTGCATCCGATCGGCCTAACATCATCTTGATGATGGCGGATGACATGGGACTCGGTGACACCAGTGCTTACCAGGACTTCACGGGCAATTCGGATGCCGACCAGATTGCGACCCCGAACATGCAGCGACTCGCCAACATGGGAGTGCGATTTACGGACGCACACGCCCCCTCGTCACGCTGTTCGCCCACACGCTATGGATTGTTGACGGGACGATACCCGTGGCGGAACCGCTTGAAACATTTCGTCTTGTTTGGCGTTCAAGGGGATCCGATGATCGAAGCGGATCGACCGACGCTTGGCACGCTGATGAAATCGCACGGCTACCGAACCGGGTTGTTCGGCAAGTGGCATGTCGGGCTGCGTTATCGGCAAAGCGACGGACGGCCAGCCGCAGGTTGGGATGATGCCGACCTCACCCAACCGATGGCGGACACGCCGCTGGATCACGGTTTCGATGTCTGTCACTTCACCTCGCGATCGCATGGCACCAGCGGTACAGCATTGGGAACGAAGCAGCGTCCTAATGATGAACATCAATCACACGGTCCGGGACACATCGATGGACGTACGGTCGTCAGCGCCACCGGACGTGGTAAACAGCTCCATACCGATGGTCCACACGCTTACGTGTTGGACGAACTCGGCGGCCGTCATTCGGACCACGCGATCCGGTTTCTGAGCGAACATGTTCGTGATGGGGAAGCCGCCTCGCAACCCTTCTTTGTTTACTACCCTTCGAATTCAAACCATTCGCCTTATACACCCGATGATGAAATCGGTGGCGTTGCTGTTGCGGGTGCGTCGCGAAGCGTCAGTGGAAAACCGATGAATGTACGAGGCGACTTTATCCACGAAAACGACGTGGCGCTAGGGCGAATGATCGATTTCCTCCAGCAGAACGAAGACCCAAGGCGGCCGGGACACCCGCTGATGGATAACACCGTCGTCATCTTCACGAGTGACAACGGTGCCGAAAGCAAATCGAAAACCGCGACAGGGCCCTTCCGAAGTAACAAAGGATCCTGTTACGAGGGCGGTCACCGTGTGCCGCTATTGGTCGCTTGGAAAGACGGCGGTGTGGGGGACGGGGATCCGCAAACAACCGGGCAAACCAACACGTCACTGGTCGGACTGCACGACATGTTTGCCACGTTTGCTGAAATTTTGGGAAGCGACCTCCCTGATTTACGCCGCGGACAAAAGGGGGCTGAGGATAGCCGGAGCGTCTTGGCAGCGTGGCGAGGGAAAACACTCGAACCTCGTCCGATGTTCTATCACGATCACAAGCAGGCAAAGCCGGATCCAGCGGCCAGTGCGATGCGGCTCGACAACCCAATCGTGGCAGGGCAAGAGAAGCGTGGACAGTGGAAGATCTTCTTTGATCCAGCTCTGCTGCGTGCCGGACAAACCAACCCGTTTGAGCTCTACGACTTGGCCACCGATCCCATGGAAACGCACAACCTGATCCAAGAACCGACCCTGCAGCCACTCGTCGCCCATCTTTGCGACGTCGCACGCCTGCATCGAAATTGTGGCGGGCACCGTTACAGCGACATTGCCCTTTCAAAAACCTTCGCCATTGACTTTCAATTTGACGAGGCAATCCGAGATCATATCAAGAACACTCAATCAGCCGCCTTCAATCTAAACGTGGGCGAGATCGGTGCCGAGATTATTGGCCAATACGGCGACTCAGCGGCAGTCAAACGGGGATTCGATGTGTCCGATGACGGGATCGGAATGGTCGGGGGCGCATCCGCTGCCGTCGACAGTGGTGAAACGATGACGATCCGTTTTGATCGAGACGTCTTGATCGAATCGGTGTCCTTGTTCGCGGGCGGCCAGCCCTGTGGTGGATTTTACAAAATCGGTGACAACGCCCCGCTTAACATTTACTGCGTTGATGCTGACATCGATTCGCAAGACCAGTCAGGGGTGCTCAGTGATATCGGCGTGGTTCGCAAAGGACAGACGCTGACACTGTCGAGTGAACCTTTTCTCGGCGTCGAAACGCCCGGCAGTTGGCGACTTCGCCGAATCCAATTGCGAGAGCTCGCCCCCCGCAGCATCCGGTATAATACCGAGTAGTGCAGGCTGCCAGCCTGCATGAGAACCACATTTTTTAGCATATGAACAGGCTGGCAGCCTGTACTACGACGGGAGCCCCGGCCATGGAACTGATCCACAAGCGATCGTTGCCACACTGGTATGTCTCCGGCGCTGCCCACTTCGTTACCTATCGGCTTGCAGGAAGTCTGCCCGTCGCTGTCGTTCACAATCTGAACAAACGCAGAGATCAATTACTCGCCAAACCACCCAATCGTCCGCCTGGCGAATATCGTGGCCACGTCAACCGACTACTGTTTGTCGCGTATGAAAAATACCTTGATTGGCTTCGAAACCCACGCATTGCGTCAATGTTACGCGAAAACCTTTATCACCATGATGGAAACAAGTACCACTTACATGCCTACTGCGTGATGCCCAATCACGTGCACGTCCTGTTAACGCCAAGCCCAGTGGAAGTTTCACCTCCACTTGATGCAGACGCGGAGATGGTCGTTGGTGAGCGTGCTGACGCCGGAAGTCCGCTTTCAAAAATCATGCACAGCTTGAAGAGCTATACTGCAAACAAGGCAAACCGGGTATTGAAACGGACAGGGACGTTCTGGCAACCCGAGTCCTACGACCACTGGGCACGCAATGACGATGAACTTGAGCGAATCACGAACTACATCCGAGCCAATCCCGTGACCGCGGGATTGGTGTCACGACATGAAGATTGGCCGTGGTGCTCGTGCCATGATCGATTCCTAATCGATGGCGACACCACCGCTTGGTTACCCACAACGTAGTAGTGCAGGCTACCAGCCTGCATGAGATACGCTATTTCTAACACTTACAGGCTGGCAGCCTGTACTACTTATGAAAACCATTTTCCTCCTCGCGTTTTTCCTTTTCACAGCCACCGTAGGGTTGGCCGAGGAGATGGACAGTGTTAGCGAGGGCGAAAAGCTGTTTGCCCTTCGCATCAAACCGCTGCTAGAGGAAAAATGTCTTGCTTGCCATGGCCAAGATCCGGACCGAATCGAAGGTGGTTTGGATCTGCGATCGCGCGACGGCGTGCTAGCAGGCGGCGATTCGTTTGACACCGACGTCGTGCTAACTGGCGATGGGCAACACAGCATCCTGTACCTCAGCACGACGCGGCAAATCGAAGACTATGAGATGCCGCCGAAACAGGCGGATCAACTGTCCGAGCAACAGCAGTGGTTCATTCGTGATTGGATTGACGCCGGCGCTCCGTGGCCAAGTGACGATCGGGTTAAACAGATTCAACAAGCGTATGCCGAAGGCGAACAAGTCCTAGTTTCGCGTGCCCTCTCCGATGCGTGGCAAAACCGACGTTATGCACCGGAACAATTGTGGGCGTACCGTCCAATCAAAAATCAGGACGTACCGGACAGTCACCATCCGGTCGACTGGTTTATCGACAAAAAACTGGCCGAACACGATGTCACACCGGCACCGCCTGCGGATGCCGCAATACTGGTTCGCCGACTCCGCTTTGGGCTGACCGGATTGCCCCCCACTCCTGCCGAGGTCAAGCGGTTCGTAGCGGACTATCAAGCGGACGCGGATGCCGCGGTCGCCAGCTACGCGGCACAGTGGATGGCATCGCCGCACTACGGTGAACACTTTGCGATGCATTGGCTTGACGTCGTCCGCTATGCCGATACCGCCGGATTCGCGAACGATTACAGCCGCCCTAACGCATGGCGGTACCGTGACTATGTCGTTCGCTCGTTCAATGAGGACAAACCGTACAACCAATTCGTGCGTCAGCAGATTGCCGGCGACGAGATCGATGAAACCAACGCCGAAAACTTGATCGCGATCGGCTTCCTACGCATGGGGCCTTGGGAACAAACCGGCATGAGTGTGTTCAAGGAAACTCGCGGACAATGGCTGGACGATGTGACTGACACAGTGGGGCAAACCTTCCTCGCGCATTCGATGTCGTGCTGCAAATGTCATGATCACAAATTCGATCCGGTGCCGACGCGTGACTACTACCGCATGATGGCAGTCTTCTCGACCACTCAGTTTGCTGAGCGAGAGGCGGCATTTCTGGACCAAGAGAACCAACAAGGGTTCGCGGCGGATTCGCAATGGGTTGATGCCAAAATTGCCGCGTACGAGACACAGAGGAAACAGCTTTCGGCAAAGATCCAGCGGCGAAAACGACAGGAATCTGGCAACGCCAAGGTTGGCGACAACGGGCTGGATCCTGGTGACGAAGCCTCGCTGGCTCGGATCTCCAAAAACATCTCGCGACATGGCATCGAGCGTGATCGCAGCGAACCAATGGCGTTGTCCGTTTACACCGGAGCAACCATTTCACGAAAGAACATTAGCGGCCGAATCGACCTGCCCGACGATCGCTGGAAGAAAGGCGAAATTGAACAGGATGTCATCCACAGCGGCGGAGACGTGTACGCGACCGGCGACGTCGTCACCCCGGGTGCCCTCAGTGCAGCCGAGTCGCTCGGGCAAATGAATGTGGTCGAATTCCCCAGCGGCAAAGGCGATCGCCGACGAGCCTTGGCCGATTGGATTGTCGATCCGACAAACCCGCTTACGGCCCGAGTCATCGTCAATCGCGTGTGGTCGTGGCACTTCGGCAAAGGGATCGCGGCAAATCCGAACAACTTTGGCGGAACCGGTGGATTCCCCTCCCATCCTGAATTGCTGGACCATTTGGCAGAATGGTTCATGGACCACGGAGGTTCGATCAAGAAATTGAATCACCTGATCGTCACCTCTGCCGCCTACCGCCGCGACAGCCGGCACCCGGATCCCGATCAACTGCAAGAAAAGGATCCCCTGAATCAGCTTTATGCAACCTTTCAACCACGACGGTTGACGGCGGAGGAACTGCGTGACGCGATGCTTTCGGTCAGCGGTGAACTCGAACGAACCGTCGGCGGAATCCCCTGTCGTCCTGACATCAATCTCGAGGTCGCGTTTCAACCGCGACAGATCATGGGAGGCGCCGCATCGGTTTATGAACCCGATCCGATGCCGCAGCAGCGAAACCGCCGTACCCTGTATGCCGAGCGCATTCGTGGTCTGCGAGACCCATTCATGGAAACGTTCAATCAACCGGGGCCAGACAAGTCGTGTGAACTACGAGAAACGTCTACCGTGGCACCGCAAGCGTTAACGTTGCTCAATTCGCAGGAGGTTTTTGACCGGGCAATCGCCTTCGCTAATCGATTGATCACCGAGGAACTGGAAAACGACGAAGCCACGCTGCGACGTGCCTTCGAATTGGCCTTGGCCCGTGAACCGAACGACCGCGAACTCGCTCTCTGTTTAGCCCATTGGCAATCAGCCCGCGATGAAGAATCCAGCACGAGCTACGATCGTCCCGTCTTTGCCGATCGCATTACACGCACGGTGATGGCAGAAAAAACGGGCGAGCCCTATCGCTTTGAAGAGATCCTCCCCGCTTACAAAACCTACGTGCCGGACCTTGGACCGGCCGACGTCGACGCTAACACTCGTGGCTTGGCCCATGTCTTGTTGGTCATCCTTAATACGAACGAGTTTTCGTATTTGGATTGAGTTGCCCCTCGTAGTGCAGGCTGCCAGCCTGCCGGAAAGAATACAAAACAGGCTAGCAGCCTGTACTACGCCTCGCTCGGCAGTGAATCATGAATCATACCATCGTCAAACCAAATCGCCGCGACGCGTTATTCGGACTTGGTACAGGGCTAGGATCGATCGCTTTCGCGTCGATGGTTCATGGAAATGAATCGTTGCCACACCATGCAGCGAAAGCTAAACGATGTATTTTTTTGATGATGGAGGGCGGTCCGTCACATCTGGACACCTTTGATCCAAAACCCGAGTTAGCGAAACAGCACTTGAAAGCGTTCACCCGCAATGGTGAGATGGAAAGCGCAATGTCCTCCGGCAAACGCTACTTTGTCAAAAGTCCCTTCGACTTTGTCAAAGCAGGCCAGTGCGGAGCCGACATCTCCACCCCTTGGGTGCACTTACGGGAAATGGTGGACGAGATTTGTTTCTATCGGGGCGCACAAGTCGAATCGGTCAACCATCCCACGGCTTGCTACCAACTGAACACCGGAAATCAATTTGGCGGCGACCCCGCCGTCGGTTCCTGGGTCACTTATGGATTGGGATCTCCCAACGAGAACTTACCAGGTTTCGTCGTCTTGCCGCGAACGAGTTATCCGCAAGGGGGCGCGGGAAATTGGTCCAACGGATTCCTGCCAGCCAAATTTCAAGGCACTCCACTTCGATCCTCAGGCAGCCCTATTTTGGATCTCTCTCCTGTCGACGGGATCACTCGGGATCGGCAACGCGAAAATCTCGACTTACTGGCCAAACTGAATCAACAGCATTTGGCTGCCCGGCCGGGACGAAGTGATTTGGCGGCCCGAATGGACAGCTACGAATTGGCCTACTCGATGCAGACCGAGGTTCCCGGCGTGATTGATCTCGACGGAGAATCCGCACAAACGCTAGCAGCCTATGGGATCGGTGATGCCAAAACCGATGATTTTGGACGTAAATGTTTACTTGCCCGCCGCTTGGTCGAAAAGGGAGTTCGTTTCGTGCAGGCCTACGCGGGCAATTGGGATAGCCACGACTATATCGAAAAGGCTCATGGATCGCTGATTCGCAGCGTCGATAAACCGATCGCGGCACTGCTTCGCGATTTAAAACAACGTGAAATGCTCAAGGACACGCTGGTCGTTTGGTGTGGCGAATTCGGACGCACCCCCGACAACGGGCTTCGCGGCGGCGGCCAATCATATGGCCGCGACCACAATGCCAAAGCGATGACGATGTGGTTCGCCGGCGGCGGCACTCGTGCCGGTCACACGGTCGGTGCCACCGATGAAATTGGCGGCGAGGCGGTCGAGTGTGTCCATCACATCCGCGACGTCCATGTCACACTGTTACATCTGCTGGGTTTGGATGATAACCAACTGACCTACTACCACGCCGGTCGCCACAAACAGCTGTCGCAATTCGGCGGATCGGTCATCCAAGAACTGTTGGCCTAATCTCTTCGCCGAATCCGATTCGCCCGAGCATCCAAACATCGCGGACATCCCCCTGCCGCAAGTAGCGAGCCAATCAGACTCAATCTACTCGCTTAGTTTTTCCAAGGACATCTCAGAACGCGTGAGAAAGCCTCTATGACATCGAGTATTAAAACTCGCCGTCGAGCAGTTCTTTATTGGCCCGAGTCCCAAGTGCTCCCCAAAGCCCATAAGGACTTTGCGATCCAGCGGGGTTGATGACCCAGCCGTCGTGGCGAACAGGAGGAGCCTTTGAGTTACCGGCTTCGATGGAATCAGTAATGAATTTCACCGCGCCATCGGCCATCAGCACGTGGACACCACCTTGATGGCGGCTGCTTGGCGGAAGCACTCCCTCGTTATGTCGGTTATCCTGCATGCATATCTCCGAATTCGGAGCAAGGATGGTGTTCATCGCACTGAACAATGGTCGTCCATACGCCCATTTGTAACCACGCGCCATTTCCGAATCAGGTCCGGTGATGGCAGGCGAAGAAACGAACGGAGCTCCGTTGACCCAAAACTGCGGACGTTGTGGATCGAGCATTGGACGACACTCCAACGCATTGTTCGGTCCGGTCGGATCGCCAGAGCTGGCCATGATGCTACCGGGTGCATCTGCGGGCCAAGTTCGCGCGTCGCGATCACCTAAATCGGTACAAATTTCACCCGCGGCAATCGTGTTTGCCAAACCGTCCAAAATCTCACTGAATTTCGTCGACCGGCTGGCGACAAAGACGCCGCGACACGCCGCACGCTCGGCGGTATACCACCCGGTGCTTGGCGAAACCGCTCGGTCATCCTGATTCCCGACATGCATGTGATGTGTCGAGTCGCCCAAACACGCTGCATAGTTGGTGCGACCTTGAGCGGGTAGTCCCTCGCCTGGATCACTAGGACAACGAAGCGAAGGGATATTCGTCAACCAAGGCGAGTATCGATTTCCGGCCGCACCATGGTCGGAAATGTTCATTCGTGGATCGGGGCCCATGGCTTGGAAATCGACAACGCCATTGCCATCGGAATCCATCGGATTACTAATCTGTTCCCAAAGTGCTTGTTGCTCGAAGAATGGCGTCAATCCTGGCAACCAACTTAGTTCGTTGCGATTGTGCCCTCCACCTCCATCCCGACGAAGCGCTGGATTTGGCGAGCCAGAATTAGCCGTATTGGTCGTTCCTCTGGAGTGTGCCGGCAACTGGTTGTACGCGGCATGGTAGTTGTGCAGTGCAAGCCCAATCTGCTTGAAATTGTTGCTGCAACTCATCCGCCGAGCTGCTTCCCGTGCCGCTTGAACCGCAGGCAGAAGCAGTCCTACCAATACACCGATAATTGCAATGACAACTAATAGTTCGACGAGGGTAAAACCTCGTGTTTGCTTTGAACGTAGCATCCATCAAACCTCTGATTAAAGGCAAAAAAGAACCGAGGCATATGCCTGCGGATAAAAAGACTCTTAAAACGACCGCACGGCATATCGACTATTCAGTGGTGTTGCCGTTGTCCAGCGTGGCACCGCTATCGAAGTCGTGCGGGTTTTCGGAAACATACTCCGACAACTCATCCGAACTCGGTGATGTCGCTGCATCTCCACCGCATCCACTATGCGACAAAAACAGAAACACGATGACCAAACAAAGGAGCGAGCTTTTAAGTTGCAAACGAAATAGCGGACGACTCATGCGAAGTAGCCTACGGGTAAAGAATAAAACCAAAACAAATGCATCGAGCAAAACGGACGTAAGGATGCAGCCAGCCTAAGGCTGCATACATCGCCCTTGCAGCCATGCTAAGAGGGGGATGGACGCAAGTCAACCGTCCCTTTTTTGTCGCCACACTCAAGCTGATTGAAAAGACTATAGAGCAATTCGTAACTCTATACAGCTAGTCCGGTGACGCAGCGCTGAAACGCACTTTCGCTAGCGTGATCTCAACAATCGCCGGGGGCGCCGCCCTCCCACTCAAGTATTCCAACCATTTTCGATAACGCTAATTTGGCGTAATCGCTATAAGAACAAGTGCCTCAAAGTGTTGGCCTCTGCAGCTTTATACTCTTTCAGAAACGTATCTCGATACGGGCCCCAGAACCATTGGCGGAGCCCCCCCAGCTCTATAGACGCATC